>JACPCQ010000004.1 GCA_016179715.1 Parcubacteria group bacterium | reverse complement strand
GTGTCGCTTTTTGATAATTTCACTTTCTGGGGGTTACACAGCGCGTAAGACAGGCCCAAGCTTCACGCGCAATGTTTTCTGGGCGTGAGCGTGTTGCAATGCCGCAGGTGTGCAGTGCCGCCGGCGCGCGAGCGCCAAAAAGCCCGCGCAAATTGTTTTTGAGCTGTTTTCTGGGCTGCGCAAATCCCGCGCGGAGCACCCGGAAGAAAGCAAGCTCACTGATACGGTTTTTGGAGAAGAATATTTTTGAAATATTGCTGATGCGAAGAATGCTGGAATCCACTCCCGGTTGCGGCAAGAAATGGCGGCGCGAGACGTCGCGGACAATGTCGGGTGTTCCGTAACTCTGCACCGAGAGCGCGAGAAGGTTTGCGTGCGGAGCGCGGGCGCACACGCGCCTTGCCACCTCTTTTTGTATAAGCAAAGTAATGCTCTGCGGGGGGGACGGCATCTCTTGCAGTAACATTCTGAAGAGATGCGCCGTGAGATAGTAGGGGATATTTGCGACCACGTGATAGCGCTTGCCCAGACGCCCGCGAAACGCTTCTTTGCGCAACAGCTCGCGGATGTCTCCTTCTTTGATGATCACATTCGGCATGCCCGCGATGTCCGAAGCGGCGAGCATCTCTATAAGCGCGCGATCTTTTTCTACGGCGATAATGCGCGCCGCAGTAAAAGCAAGCGCGCGCGTAAGCATTCCCTTTCCTGCGCCGATCTCCAGCACGACATCTTTTGCTTTAACGCCGGAAGCGGCAACAATGCGCGCGGCGATTGCGGGAGAGGTTAAAAAATGCTGACCGAGATATTTACCCATAGAAGTCAAAATTCTAAATTCTAAATCCTAAATTCTAAACAAATCCCAAATTTTCAAATAACAAACTCTGAGCCCCTCTGACATTAACGAAATTCATGTTTCCGCATCAATAACGTCCACGACGTCTGTTTCTGCCGGCGCGAGCAGCTCTTCGGGAATGTCTGTCAGGAACGAGGAGGGCTCATTTACCTGCCGCTCGCCGAAAACGGAGCGAAACAGCGCCCAAGAGAGTACCAGCGCCTCCTTTGCGCGGGTAAGCGCGACATAAAAAAGACGGCGCTCTTCCTCCCGTTCTTCCGGACTGCTTATTCCGCGCGCGTGCGGGAACAGCCCCTCTTCCATGCCGCTGATAAATACGTACGGAAACTCAAGCCCCTTTGCCGCGTGCACAGTCATAAGCCGCACCCTTGAGTCCGGGGAGCGGTCATTGTCTTGTTCGGACATGAGCGCGGCCTCCTCCAATATCCGTTCCGCTCCCTCCGGCGGAGGCAGCGTATCGTAACGCTTGCTTAACGCGATGAGTTCCTGAATGTTTGCGAGCCGCGTTTCTCCCTCCTCGGTGTTGTCTTTAAGGGAGGTTCGGTAGCCGGTGATGTCTGCGATAACGCGCAGGGTTGTGGAAACAGGTGCGCGGTGTGCAGTCTCGCGTATGCGCACAAGCATTGCGTTAAACGGGGCAACCTTGCGCCGTTCTGCCGCGTTCAATTGTGCGGCATCGGCACAATAGCGCAACTGTGTTACCTTTCCGATGCCGCGACTCGGCGTGTTTATGGCGCGTTTGATGCTTAACAGGTCGCGCGGATTGAGTGCCGCCTTCAGGTATGCAAGGACGTCTTTTATCTCTTTTCTGTCGTAGAACTTCACGCCGAGCACCTGGTAGGGGATCTGCTTGAGAAGCAGCGCCTCCTCTATCGCGCGTGACTGGAAGTTGGTGCGATAAAGCACCGCAATGTGGGTTGCCGGAATCCCCTTCCCGAGCAAATGCTGAATAAGTTCGGCCAATAAACGCCCCTCTTCCTGCTCGTTTTGCGCGCAGAACACGCGAATGCGCTCCCCGCTTTTGTTTTCGGTAAACAAGTTTTTTGGTTTGCGCATTTTATTTTTGACGATGATTGCGTTTGCGGCATCCAGAATGGTTTTGGTTGAGCGATAATTCTTCTCCAGTGTGATGACGGCGGCGTTCGGATAGTCGCGTTCAAAATTGAGGATGTTGCGAAAGTCCGCATTGCGCCAGGAATAAATTGCCTGATCTACGTCGCCCACAACGCAGATATTTTTGTGTTCTTGCGCAAGAAGATTTGCGAGCATGTATTGTGCGTGGTTCGTGTCCTGGTACTCGTCAATGTGCACATAGCGCCAAAGCTGCTGGTAGCGTCGCAGCGCTTCCGGATGTTTTTGAAAAAGCGCAACAGTCTGTACGAGAAGATCGTCAAAGTCCAGCCTGTGTTGCGCCGACTTTTTTTCTTCAAACCGCTCCCAGATGCGTCCGACAGTTTGCACGAAAAATGTTTCTTCCTGGCTCAAAAACTCTTCGGGACTGACCAGCTCGTTTTTTCTTCCGGAGATAAATGCGCGCATCTTTGCCGGCTGGAATTGTTCGGGCGAAATGCCGAGCTCCTTAAGTGATTCCTTGATAAGCGCGAGCGTGTCTTCCTCGTCAAGAATGGAGAACTGTCGCGGGATGTCAAGTACGCTTCCCTCGCGCCGTAACAGCCAGACACCCAGCGCATGAAAGGTTCCAATCCACGGTAATCCATCGGTGTTGACCGCAGAAGGGGAGTATCCCGTGTGTTTTGTAAGGAGTCGAAGCGTGCGCGAGCGCATCTCTTCAGCCGCTTTGTTGGTAAACGTGATTGCAAGAATATGAGAGGGGGGGATGCCGGAAGCTACCAGGTTGGCAATGCGGTGTGTCAGCACTTTTGTTTTTCCGGATCCTGCCCCCGCAAATACGAGTACCGGCCCATCAAGCAGGCGCACGGCTTTTTCTTGCGTCGTGTTCAAGCCGTGAAAAATAGCTCCGGAAGATTCTTGGGTGGGGTGTTTATTCATACAGCAATGTTATTCTAACACCGTTGGGGTATTTTGAAGCAAGAAAACGCCTGCACGACCCCTCGGATGGCTGTGCATAACTTATTGTCTTTTTCTGCCAATATGCTAATATGGAGCAGGTGGCCAAAAACGGCCTAAACATAAGGAAAAACCGGAATTTTCTTGAGAAAAAGGGCATGCGTGAATGATAGTTTTCCGGACAGAGGCTTATTGAACGAACCGTACAAAAGCCCGACCCCCCGCCGATGCGGGAGGAAGGCCATAGCAACCGGGCCGTCAAACTTCTTTCAGCAGCAAAGAAGTTTTTCGCGTTATTGATGGTTTGCGCGATATGGTTGCTTTTCGCGATTCCCTCTCCGGCCGAGGCGGGAATTTTTTCTTTTTTTGAAAAATTGTTTGGGGGCGGCGGCGCGCCGATGAGCGCTGCGATACTGGATGCGCGGACAATGCCGCTTTTGGATGCGCCGACTAATCCCGACCCGCAAGCAGGCAGAGGGGGAGGAGACATCAATATCGTACAAAACAGCGCTCTGCTTCCGGTAACGGGACCCTTGGGCAGCCTTGCAGACGTGGAAGAGATACCTTCCGATAAAATCAGCGTTTATGTTGTGCGGGAGGGCGACAATCTCTCGCAGATTGCGGGCATGTTCCGCGTCAGCGTAAATACTATTGTGTGGGCGAACAATATTCGCGGCGACCGTATTATTCCCGGCCAGACGCTTGTTATCTTGCCGATCTCCGGCGTGCGTTATACGGTAAAAGAAGGAGATACGCTCCAAAAAATCGCGGTGCGATACGACGGCAGTGTTGAAGAAATTTTGCAATTTAACGCGCTTGCGGCAGGAGCGCCGCTCGTTGTCGGACAGGAAATTGTCGTGCCAAACGGGGAGATTGCGGCGCCTCGCCAGATATCATCAAGCGGGCAAGTAGACGTGCGCGGGACCGGAGGGCCGGTGTATGCGGCTTACTACATCCGTCCCATCAACGGAGGCCGAAGATCCCAGGGGCTACATGGCTATAACGGAGTGGATCTCGCGACAAGCTGTGGGGAGCCGGTACTGGCTTCTGCCGCCGGGGACGTATTTGTTTCTCGCGCGCAGGGGTGGAACGGAGGATACGGGGAATATCTTGTTATCGGGCACCAGAACGGCACGCAAACGCTCTATTCGCACCTGCAGTCTATCGTTGTCGGTCCCGGCTGGCATGTCGCGCAGGGACAGGTAATCGGATACGTCGGCTCAACCGGAAACTCCACGGGCTGCCATCTGCACTTTGAGGTAAGAGGAGCGCAGAATCCGTTTGCAAAATAAACTCCGCGAGAAGGGGCAGAGCCTACTCGCGGGTAAGGCTGTCGGGGCAAACATCTGCAAAAAAAACCGCCCGGCCAGGCGCCAAAGCGGGTTTTTTTGTGTTCCCCCGACGCGCGGGCGCGTCGGGGGGTAGGGTGGGTCATGATGCGGAGGGAACAGCGGCTTGAGCAGGAGAATGACCATTCACTTCTGCCGCAGTCGGGAGCTCCGTTTGGCTTTTGTGTCCGGTGTAGGCGAAACACAGACCTGCCGGAAGAATGTGCATCAACTCGCGCAAGACGTTGAGGTGTGCCGTAGCGATTGCCCAATACTCCGGCACAATGCACGCGGTGACATTGAGAGAAGGGACATGACCATCCTGCACAATAATATCAACGGTAGCGGTCAGTGCGGCCTGAGTGAATGCTTCTGCGGCGCGGAAAATTCTCTGTGTCAAATTTGCCGTGTCGTCTCCTGTGATATGGAAATTGGAGAACGTGCACGACGAGGAGTTCCCCGGCATTTTCCCTTCCGGCGTGCTCATCATTAGTCTTTCTTCTGGTGTCATAAGCCACCCCCTTGTGAAAGGACGGAGAAGGACAATGTTTTCAATTTTCCCTTGACTTCGGCCGATACTGCAGAGCTTCAAGCAGATGGTTCTGTGTAATTTCTTCCGAACCCGCGAGGTCTGCGATGGTGCGCGCAATCTTAATGGTGCGGTGATATCCTCTGGCAGAGAGGTGCAGAGAGGAGGCGGCGTCACGAAGTGCCGCGTGGAGTTCTGCCGAGAGCGGCGTGTATGTTTCCAGCGCGCGAACACCCATTTCGCTGTTGGTGTGCAGCGTGCTTTTGTGAAAACGCTTCTGTTGTCGCGCGCGCGCCCCAGCAACCCGCGCGCGAACGGCTCGAGAAGGCTCTTCCCCGCCGCGCGCGGCAAGCGCCTCGTGCGCAACCTCCGGGACTTCAACCCACAGGTCAATACGGTCTACAATGGGCCCGGAAATTTTATGCTGATAGTGAAAAAGTTGGGATTGCGTGCAGACGCACGATTTTTTTGCCGAGCCAAGATTGCCGCACGGGCAGGGATTCATGGCGCAAACCAGCATGATGCGCGCGGGAAATTGTATGGTGCCTTTTGCGCGCGCAACCGTCACAACCCCGTCTTCCAACGGCTGGCGCAAGGCCTCAATGACACGGCGTTCAAACTCGGGAAATTCGTCCAAAAACAACACACCGCGGTGCGCGAGCGTAATCTCGCCGGGCTTCGGCCATGTGCCTCCGCCGATTAACGCAACGTATGAAGAGGTATGGTGCGGACTGCGAAACGGACGCGAAGAGGCGATGCTGTTTCGCGCAAGAAGGCCCGCGACGCCGTGTATCGCGGTTACCTCCATAAGTTCTTCTCGCGAGAGCGGAGGAAGCACGGAGGAAACGGCTCGTGCAAGAAGCGTTTTTCCTGAACCGGGCGGCCCGGTCATGAGTACATTGTGTCCTCCGGCTGCCGCTATCTCCACGCAACGCTTTGCCTGTCCTTGTCCTCTAATATCTGCGAAATCTAAGTGCGTGTCTGCTTTTTCATCAGGCACTATGATTGTTACGGGTGCCGTGATAAGCGGTATTTTTCCGGAAAGGTGTGCGATAACCGCGCGAAGCGAAGCGGCCGGCAGAACCGAAATGCCGGAGACAAGGGCGGCTTCAGCTGCGTTTTCGGCAGGAAGAACCACCGCTCTAAATCCCTGTGCTTTTGCTGCCGCAGTAAGCGGCAGGACACCCCTCGCCGGCCGAAGCGAGCCGTCAAGCGCAAGTTCCCCAAGAAACAACGTGTGCGCGGTGTCGCAGGCAAGCTGTTCGTAGGCAATCAGATATCCCAGCGCGATGGCAAGGTCAAAAGTTGACCCTTCCTTTTTGAGGTCTGCCGGGGCGAGCGAAACGGTAATGCGGTGCCGGCTTTTATGCGGCGGGTCAAACCCGCTGTTTTTTACCGCAGAAGCAATGCGTTCTTTTGCTTCTTCCACCGCCTTGTCCGGAAGCCCCACCAACGAAAAATGGTGGAGCCCGCGCACGAGATCCACCTCAACATCAATAATATGCCCTTCCAGTCCTACTACCTGTGCCGCGTGCAGTGTCGTTGCCATGATTAGGCGCTATGCGCAATGCAGGTGGTCGCGGCCGGGTTTGCTTCCAGACGCTCAAGCGGAATCCGCTCCCCTCCTTTTTCGCACATGCCGTATGTGCCCCGCGCAATGCGTTCCAGGGCGGCAACAACTTCATTGAGCCGCAACTCCAACTCCGCTTCAGCGCCTGAAATATTTTCAAATTCTTCAATGGCGTCTGCTCGCTCGCTCGGGTCTGCCTGTTGGACGTTCATGTCCGGCGCCACCGCTTCCCAATCTTTCGGGTTTTGCGGATTACGTTTTGCGATGTGTCCGAGCTCCTGTTCTATGCGCTGCTGTTCTGCGAGAAGTTTCTGTTTGAGTTGTTCTATAGGAAGCGTGTCCATATTGTTTATCATAACACAAAAATCTTAAATCGGGGCAATGCCCGCGATGCGGCCGATGGCGCGCTCCAATGTTTCTGCGGATGAGGCGATAAGCAGAAGATTCTTGTTAAAAAACGTATAGAGAAGCACCGGCGTTCCCTTATTGTTGCGGAGCACCCGCACGTCATTGTTGTCCATAACGGTGTCGGTAAACGCGCCCAAACCCGTGTCGGTGTTGACGCGCGACGAATATAACGGCCGCAAATCACGCATAAGCGTAAGCTCCCATCGCAACATTCCCGCAAGAGCCCGGCTTGGCTGCGTGGAGGAAAACACGAGCAGCAGGTGGTTTATTCCCTGTGCGGGGAGCACGCTCCACTGAAACGCGTTTCCCAGCGCGCGTTCTATGTCCGACGGGGGCGTGATGCCAAGAATTGCAAAGAAGCGTTGCGCCGAAACCAACCGCTCGGCGCCGCCCCCCGTTTGTTCAAAGACGGGGAAAAAAACGAGACGATTTTCCGGAAGCGGCTGTTTAATTTTTTCCTGGAAGCTGCCCAAAAGCGCGCCCCGATCTCCCTCCGGCATCACCAACGGAACCGTTTGTTCCGGAGTAACTAAGGGAATTGCTTCCGGACGGGAAACGGGGACAGGCGCTCCGTTTCCGTCGCCGCGGAAAAGCCGCACCATAAGCGCCGTGCTGCTCAAGAGCAATACGAGTGCTAGAACGGCAAGCAATATCATACGCTTTGTAAACCGCATACGCTCACTGCCGTCTTCGGCGTAGCGGAGGTGTCCGGAGACAACTTCTTTTGCGGTGATTTCGGAAAGGGTTATGCCCTTCTCTTTTACATACCGTTCGGCGTCGGAGCGAAACGTTCGGAGCGCAGGAATGGGGGATCCGCCCTGTTCCTGCTGTCCGTTGGTTGTTTGTGGTTCTTCCGTCATGACGATGTGATACGCGCCCAAAAAGCGTGAAAGCGCGGAGAAGTTTTTGGCGAGCCCGCCCGAACGTGTTCGGCTCGGGTGAACCCCGTACCACGGTTTTACAGTCGTGGCCTCCGGGCATCTCGCTTCGCGTTTTTTACGCACATTCCTCCCTGTGTTTACACAGAGGGCTTCCTGTGGTACGGGGTGAACTTATCAGTGCGCGTGATGCGGCGGGCGGTAGTTGCCGCGATTGTTGCCGTGACTGTGTCGCGGAGCCGGTCTGCCGCCCGCCCCCGGGCGGGGGGCGCTACCCAACTCGCGCACTTTGAGATTCTGCGCGGGGACAAGATTTAAGCGCCCAAGCTCGTCAATGTCTTCAATGCGCACGCGCACGGCTTCGCCGACGTTCAGCACGTCCGTAACGTTCGGGACTCGCGTCCCGGGGATAAGTTTTGATATGTGGATAAGCCCCTCCTGTTTCGGTGCAATTTCCACCATGGCGCCGAACTCAAAAATACGCGTAACCGTTCCATCAAACTCTTCCCCTGCCGCAAAAGTGCGCGTCAGATTTTTAATTGTTTCTACCGCTTTTTCCATATTTCCGTTCCCGTTGCGTCCCGTGATATAAACCTTTCCGGTCTGCTCAATATCTATCTCGGTTCCCGTCTCGGCGATAATGGCGTTGATGACCCGTCCGCCGGGCCCCACGACATCGCGAATTTTTTCCGGGTCAATTTCCAGGACGACGACGCGCGGAGCATACGGAGACAGTGCGCTGCGCGGCGCGGGGAGTGTTGTCCGTAGGGTATCCAAAATGTGCAGGCGCGCTTCCCGTGCCGCGGCAAATGCGTCTTTCAGCATGGGCAGGGTTATTCCGTCCACTTTGACGTCCATTTGAATGGCAGTGATCCCGTCTGCGGTCCCGGCAACTTTCAGGTCCATGTCTCCGTAGTGGTCTTCAGGTCCCTGGATGTCTGTCAGCACCTTGTATGTATTGTCGTCTTTAATCATAATGCCCATTGCAATGCCGGCAACCGGATTTTTTATCGGCACCCCCGCATCCATCAATGCAAGTGTAGACGCGCATGTTGAACCCATGGACGAAGAACCGTTTGAGGAAAGCGTTTCGGAGACAAGACGGATGGTGTAGGGGAATTCTTCCTTGGAGGGAAGCATGGGTTCCAGCGCCCGCTCGGCGAGCGCTCCGTGCCCGATCTCGCGCCGCCCCGGTCCGCGCATGGGTTTTGTTTCTCCCACCGAATAGGGCGGAAAATTATAATGATGCATAAAGCGCTTCTTTGTGCGTATTTCCATTCCCTCAATCAACTGCGCGTCTCCCGGGGGGCCAAGGGTTGCGATGGTCAGAATATGCGTCTCTCCGCGATAAAATAATCCCGACCCGTGCGCGCGCGGGAGCAGGCCAACCTGCGCATAGAGTTCACGGACTTCTTGTAACGGCCTCTCATCCACGCGCCGGTCGCGCTCAAGGACATTTTCGTGCACAATTTTGTCTATCATTGTTTCAAGATACCCGTCCGCGAGCGGAAGTCCGCGCTCATCCACTCCCGACACAATGTCCATCCACTCCGCTTTGAGCACGGCGAGAGCGGGGTCGCGCTCCTCGCGCTCTTTGATAAACAGCGCTTCTTCCAGCCGCTTGCGTATGTGCAGGTGAAATGCTTCGGTAACGGCTGCAGGCATCTCGGGAATTTCCGGAGTCATCTTTTGTTTCCCGATTTCGGACACAATATCGCGCTGAAATTTTTCTATTTTTTCCAGTTCGGGAAGAGCAAAAGCAATAGCACCCAGAAGCACATCTTCCGGAACCTCCTTTACTCCGGCTTCCATCATGAGTATTTTTCCTTTTTTACTGCAGAGTATCAAGTCAAGCGTTGAGCCTTCGCGCGCGGCATAGGACGGATTAATAACAAACGCGCCGTCCACCTGCCCCACGCGCATGGCTGCTATCGGGCCGTCCCACGGAATGCGCGAGGATGCGAGCGCGAGCGAGGCGCCAACGATGGCTGCAACATCCGGGTCATTTGCTTCGTCAATGGAAAGCGCGGTAACCACCACCTGCACTTCATTACGCATCTCGTGATTAAAAAGCGGGCGTATGGCGCGGTCTACCAGCCGGGCATTGAGCACCGCCGCATCGGACGGCCGTCCCTCGCGGCGCATGAACCGGCTTCCCAGAATCATTCCCGCCGCATAAAAACGCTCCTCATATTCTACCGAGAGCGGAAAATAATCCAGGTGTTCTTTTGCGCTGCCCATCACTGCGGCAACCAACACCGCGGTTTCTCCATGACGAACCAACACGGCTCCGTCCGCGCGCCCGGCCATGTCGGAGAACTCTGCCGAGAACGGCTGCCCGCCGATTTCAGCGCGAAACGTTATGAGACGCGGCGGTTTTTTATTATGTTATGCTGTTAATATCGCCACTGATGTACGCGATGCAGTTTTTTATTACTGTCGCGGCCGTCTTTTGCCGATGGGAATTAAAAACTGTTTCGGAGCGGCGCCAAGGTCAATGAACTCGTCGGCAATCTCTTTCAGCCGTCCGGACGTGGAACGTCCGAAAGCCATCACTTCAACCCTGCGCCCCTGGTTTTTCAGAAATTCTACGAGCGGGATAAAGTCGCCGTCCCCGCTTGCAAGCACGATGGTGTCCACAATCTCTGCGGTACGCACGGCGTCTATGGAAATGCCCACATCCCAATCTGCCTTTTTTGCTCCGCCGTAAAATTCCTGCAAATCTTTTTCCCGCGTTTCAATTCCCAGATTCAGCAGGGCGTCAATGAACGCGTTCTCTTCTCCCGTTTTTGTGCGTACGACGTATGCGAATGCGCGAACAAGCTGCCGCTCGCCTACGGCAACGGCAACAAGGTTCTTAAAGTTAACCCGCGCGTCATACAGACTCCGCGCGGAGTGATACATATTTTGTACGTCAATAAAGACCGCGACGCGCTGTGCCTTATGCTTTGGGTTTGCCGACATGGTCTTTCAGTCCGAGTTTTTTGATAATAAGTCCGTACCGTTGCGCGTCTTTTTTTGCCAGATAATCCAGCAGTTTTCTGCGATCCGAAACCTTTTTTAAAAGACCCCTGCGGGAATGATTGTCTTTACGGTGCGTGCGCAGGTGGCCGGCAAGCTGCGTTATCTCCTCGGAAAGGACCGCAATCTGCACTTCTGAAGAGCCGGTGTCTTTTTCGTGGATGCGGCTGTGTTCTATAACCTTGCGTTTTTGTATATTTTTCAGCATGTTCGGACATTATAGCATACGTGCCAGAAAGATTCAAGACGATGGAAGAGCTGAAACGGCGAATTTGCGCGGCAATAAAAAATCCGAGCGGCGCTCGGTAGAGAAAAGAAAAAGTTTTTGGGGAGGAAGTTGAGCAACGCAACTTCCTCCCGCTGGCCGCTTGCGCGGCCCTCCTTCGGTCGTTCAGCCCCTTCCAGACGCCATGGCGGTGCCGTTACGGCGACACAGTGGGACCTTCATAACGAGGTCCTCCCTTGCGGCCGGCGGTCTTCTTTGGCTTGCGCGGGACAGCGGTAGTTCGCGCGAAGAAGACCGGGTGAACAAAGCTGCCTTTTTACATAAAAGCACAGTAGTATGCTCGCGGCAATCTGTGTATGTGGATAAACAGAGGAGCGGTATATAATGGAAGGCATGGAAGATATTGTGAAACTGCGCCGCCAGTATCTGGAATATTTGGAAATTGAGCGCGGCAGAAGCTTGCGGACGGTTGCGAATTACGACCGATATCTCACGCGATTTTTTACTTTTGCTCGTCTGTCTGCGCCCGGAGATGTTACTGAAGATGTTGTGCGGAGGTTCCGGTTGCACCTGAATCGCGGCGGTGCGGTAAAACGCAAGACCCAGAACTATTACCTCATCGCACTGCGCGGTTTTTTGTCGTTTTTGATGCGCCGCGGCGTTGTGTCTTTGCCTGCGGAGCGCATTGAACTTGCCTCGGTTGGTGAGCGCGAGCTCGACCTGTTGAGCGCCGCAGAACTTGAGCGTCTGCTCTCGGCTCCTACCGGGACGGACATAAGGCCGCTTCGCGATCGCGCGATGCTGGAACTCCTTTTCTCCACCGGACTTCGCGTTGCGGAACTTTGCGCGCTTAGCCGCGATACCATTGATCTCACACAAGACAATTTTTCCGTTCGCGGCAAGGGAGAAAAGGTGCGCATAGTATTTTTGTCCCCTTCCGCAAAAGCGGCACTACGTGCATATTTGGAGCGAAGAGCGGATAGTGAAGAAGCGCTTTTTGTTCCTGTTATGCGCAATGGAGCAGTAACGCAATCCGGAGGAGCGCGCGAGCTTCGCCTTACTCCCCGCTCGGTAGAGCGCATTGTTGCGTTCTATGCCAAAAAAGCAGGCATCGCAAAAAAAGTGACTCCGCATGTGATTCGCCACGCATTTGCCACAGATTTACTTGCGAACGGAGCCGACGTTCGCTCGGTGCAGACACTGCTGGGACACGCCAGTATCATGACCACGCAAATTTACACGCACGTAACCAACCGCCAGCTCGGCGAGGTGCATAAGGCGTTTCATGCACGTCGGAGAAAACAAAGCGACGGAGATTAACGGGTGGACCGGAAATCCTTCTCTACGACGCGCCGGCGGGTCATTGGTATACGTCGTGTTCTCCGATTGCAAGAAGCGCGGCTTCTTGTCTGGTGAGGAAAGAAAACACCACGCGTACACGATAGTTCACCGCAAAACTGTAGCGCCCCGCCATTCGTCCGTATAATTTATGCACCTTGAGTTGTTTGTGGTTTCTCTTGTCTTTGAATAAGGCAACTTTCTCAATAACTTCTTGTTGCAGCTCGGGCTCGAGTTTTTTAAGTTGCCGCACGAAAGACGGCGTATATGCGACGTCCATACGGCTACGGCATTTTCTTTAACAGTTTTTTAAGGTCTCCGCGAAGCACTTTTTTTTCTGCAATCTCTTGCTCTGCTCTCAAAACTGCGGCAACTGCTTCTTCTTCCGAGAGCCGTTCAAGGGCCCGACGCATCACATCGGCGCGAGAGGAACCGACTCCCGATTTAATTAATCCCTCCAACTGCTCTTCTTGTTTTTTACGAAGGGGAACAGATATGGTTGTCATGGATAGGTGAGTAAGATATTTTAATATGATTTTATAGTACTCCTCCGAATGTGCGGTGTCAAGACAGTAACGGAGGTTACACAAACACCGCCGCCGTTATGACCGTTGTCCACAATCCATCTTTGTCGCCTTCGGCAGACTGCGTAATGTTCATGGTTTTGAAAATTTTCCCGCTCGCCTTGTATGTCTGTTTACGCTCGTCCCATGCGCTTTCTGCGTCAAACGAAATCCCGAGGGTGGTGGCAAGCATGGTTGCCGCAAGGTCTTCGGCATAATCCCCTGCCTTTTGCGCGGTTTCTCCGTATGAATGGTGCTCGGAGAGATACCCGTACCCATCGCGGTCATGCGGGGTTGCAAGCCCGACGGAGGCCGCAACCAAGCGGTTGGGTTCATTCGTTTCGCCTCGCGCCAGCACCGCGAACGTAATCTGCCCGGGATGCAGATATTTTATGCCGGTTGCGCGCGGCAGAATTTTGCACTTCGGAGGAAAAATGCTTGAGACATACACAAGATTGCAAATCTCAATGCCGGCCTTTCGCAACGCAAGCTCAAAGGCCGCAAGTTTGTCCTTGTGTACCCCGACTCCCTTGGTAAAAAAAACGCGCTCCGGAACAAGTGTGCTCACTGCGTTAAAATTCGCCATACGATTTATGTTATAGAAGAAACGCGCGCGAAATACAATAGCATGTGTGCATAACAAGCGTCTATTTGTCTGTTCAGGCGCGCGATATGTTTGTGTTATACTTTGAGAGGATTTTCCAACACCCAACACTCTTTTTCTTGCGGCGGACTGCGCGGCGCACGCTGTTTCCTCTCAATTACGGAGGTGTACGATGAGCAATCCACGTAGGCGAAAAGCAGGGCCCGCTCCAACCCCACCACCGGAGCCCGATCCCCTCAACCAGCTTTGGAGCGCGATTGGTCAGATTGAGAAGGTGGTTCAGGGACAGTGCAACACTCGTTTGGCGCGCAGGGCGTTACAAAAGCTCCGCTGCGCCGCCGACGAATTGTGCGCCGCTCCCGGGTCGCGCCAATTTCTGCTTGGCAAGGCGGCAGGATTATTCGCAGCAGAGCGAGGAGATTTACTGGATCAGGACCCTCTGGCAAAAAGGGCTTGGATGCAAGAGCAGGTGAGGCGTCTGGTGGCATCGGTGGAAAAAACCGGAACATCCCTCCCCGGGAGCAAAGGAACATCTTGTCAGATCTGATATCGGTTCTGTGTCCCCCGGAAAGGTTTCCATGAAAAAGCGCGGACCGCATCGCAGTCCGCGCTTTTCTGCTGTCTGCCAAGTGCCGCCGCAAGTTACCTTTTGTGGACGGAACAATCACACAGTACAGGCAACGCAGTGAAGAGGTTAAAGCGGTACTAGGCAGGCGGGGTTCTCACTTCCTCTAAGATGGTGCGGTTTTTAAATCCCCCCGCTTTCAGCATTTTCCGCCGTCGCGCATCCCCGATTGTTACCGGGCCGATCCCATTGGAAGACGCGATTTCTTGAAGCACTTCGTGCACATCAACGATTTTTTCCAGCACTTGTTCCGGTGTTTTGCTCGCGATGAGTTCCTCAACCTCTTCGCGCAGCCTCTCAAGCAGGGCCTGCCTGAACTCTTCTTCGGAGGCGATGTGTGTTATGGGAATTTCGCCGTGATTCTCAATTTCTTTGGGAATCCCGTCCCGAACGAGCCTGCTACCTATGCCAACATTCGTGTCCACATTCTTCTCCCTCGTGATGATAGTGCCCGATTTTCGCGTTTATACGTCAGAACAACAGGAATAATCTGCGTGCATTGTAGTATAAGAGGGGTCTTTCGTAAAGAACAAAGCCCCGCCTGCCGTCGGGCAGGAGTTTGCGACCTCGGCCAGCGCACTCGTGTTACTCGCGCGCCCCGTTACGGGACAGAGTTCGAACTCTGGAGGTAGTATTAAAATTAGTGGATTTCTTCAAGGAAAATAGGCCATGAGGACAGTAAGAGCCTCGGCCATTAAGTTGGTCGAGAAAATAAACTTCAAAGGGTTTTTCGGAGCAGGCCGAGACGCTTGAGATCTTCCTCCGTCCAGCGAGCTTGGGTCTCGATTATGCTTTTTTGCGTTCCGGGTCGGAACGTATCGGATGTGTGGTGGAAAGAAACCGTCACCCGGCGACCATCTTGGTGGCGATAGTGTCGATGACTCCCCTTCTGGCGGGAGAGCACGAAGCCATCGGCCTGAAGCGCCCCGATAAGCTGTCTCGCCGTGAGAGAGCGTAATTGTGCGTAGTCGTTCATCCGACATTCACGGTAACGGTCGGCTGATTCAGTACCGTAATCGTGCCGGGCAAAGACTCGCCGTCTTCCAAAAGCTCCTCGACGACCATTTGGGCAACTTCCTGGATGTTTTTCAGCGCCTCTTCTTTCGTTGCGCCCCAGGTGGCAGCGCCGCGGGACTCAAGATCGGGCACATATACCCGCCAGACATCTTCGTCTGGCTCAAGCACGACCGGAAACACGTAGGATTTCACGTCAATTTCTCCTCTGAGTTTTTGGATCATGAACCTTATGTTACCTCGTCACACCCGTTCAGTCAAGGCACACGACTGCCAAAACACAACACACGACAAACCCGGCCCGCTCCAGTACGCGCAGCACCTGGCGCGGTTTGAGCGCCGGCAGTCGAGCCGTCATACCCGCTCTACGACGACGGTCAGCTTTTCTTTCACGGACTCAACGTCAGTTCTTTGTCCGTGGGAAGCTCCAGCCCATCCGCTTCAAGACTCTCTAGGTAGACACGAATCAGGCCTTGCTCTTTTTTCGTTCTTTGCGACGTGTTTGGAGAACGAAAAGGCGCCCAGTTGAGCGCTTTTTTCGTATTTCTTGCCAAAAGGGAAAATTCTCCATCCTAGCGCGCCCGGAGGGATTCGGTCACAAATATTTTGCTGCGCAAAATTTCGCGACCCCGCCTCGCCGTCCCGCCTTGGCGGGACACGGCTCCGGCGTTCGAATCCCTCACGCGAGCAAAGCCCCGCCTGCCGTCGGCGGGCAGGAGTTTGCTCGCTCGTGCGCTCGCATACTTCGTCTGCTGCGCGCCCGGAGGGATTCGAACCCCCAACCCCATGGTCCGAAGCCATGTACTCTATCCATTGAGCTACGGGCGCAAGCTGACTGTATTCGGCGCAGTTATTCTCCTGCGCCGTTGATTTATCTTTGCATGCCGGCTTTGGAAGCGCAAACAAGTATCAAACGAGCGTGCTAAAATTATTATACCACAAAAAACCCTAACACCCAAACTAAGTTTAGGGGCGGTGGGGCGGAGCGAAAAAACTTGACTTTTTATGCTGTATAGTGTATAGTCTTGGCAAAACACACAGGGCCTGCGAAAACGGACCTTGCGGTGTTCATTGACATAAAAATAAGAAAACCGAAGGCGGTTTTCGTAGTCAGAGCTACCTTCAGAAGGAGGAACTGTGTATGGCACAGGATCAACGAAGTCAGCGGAAAAAGCCGCGCGATAAGCTCTGGCTGTGGATAACGCCGCCTGTATACGACAACAACCAGCAGCGTTGGCAGATTACTGTCAGTGCTACCCTATCCGCCGGACCGAATACGTCCGGGGCAGTGCTGAAGTTTTTTGCCGACGGCAGAGAATTTGCGCGGAGAAAAACGGACCAAAGCGGGAGTGCCGGTGCCGAGTGTTTGCTTGGTGTTGGTAGGCACGAGATTGAGGTGGTTTTTACAACCACACAACAACTTGTGCGGGTTGAGATTGCGCCACAGGTGCATCTTGACCTTACTGATTCCAGCGAAACAATCGGCAACGGTTTTTGTGTTACGGCTAGCGCTTACGTTTCGCTTGCTGGCGCTCCTGTGGTCGGGATTCCCGTACTGTTTTTCTGTGATGAAGAACAGTACCAAGAACCGCAACAAACGGACACAGACGGCCGCGCGGGAATGGCGTTCCTCAATTTGCGAGAAGGGCGTCATATATTCTCTGCGTTGTTGCAGGGAAGCACGATCCGCGCACGACAATCTCTGACGGCTCAACAGCAACGCGAGATCACGCTCACGCTGTCACGCCCCTTACCCTGCTTCAAACCGATGCGGATGGTCGTGCGGTTGTGCACGTTAGCGCACTAGAACCGCGCGGCTACTTGGTTGAGGCGGGAATCAACGGAAGAAACAAGAAAGCTGCAGGAGTATTGAGAGTAAACGAGGAAACTCGTTCGGTGCCGGTTGACTTTCTTGTTCACACGATGGCACAGGGCGGACGGCATCTCGTCACTGTCACTGTGGTGAGTGCCGACGGGAGGGGTGTTTCCCGATGGCCTGTTGAGTTTCAGGGCGCCGGATTTGGTGAGAATCTCTTTTATGTCGAGGAAACGGATGAATTTGGAGTCTGCCGACTCATCATAGATGCTCCTTCCGAGGAGCAGCCTCGTCGTATTGCGATTGCACCGAAGGGGTGTAGAAGGAAAAAAGAAAAACTCTTTCCTGAAATCGACCCAAAGAGGGAAAAGCAAGATGTTTGAAGGTATTAAAAAAGCCGGAAAGGCCTGCATCTCGTTTATGCGGGACGCAGGAGCCGAAGCTGCCGGAAAAAAGTGGGTTGAGGACACGATGAAAAAAATGTCCGAAGACCCGCGGGATGAAGTTTTTGGGGCTATCCAAGAGGCAAATCTTGGCCCCGGAAGCAACAGCGCTCTCTGGAGGCGTATTGAGCAGGCCGTTCGCGAACGCCGCGACAACTCGCTCATCATGAATCTTGCCAAGACTCCGCCAGCCGCTCGCAAAAATCGTTACACAGAGTACAGCCGGATGACGGATGAGGAATTCTGGACTACAATGGAAGTCATCAAGCATGACCCTTTCCTGCAGCCCGTGCTGTGGGTCGCAGACCGTGCCGTTCGAGAGGGTAGAAAAGTGAAGGCATGGCTAGAGCAGTACCCAGATTTTGCGCAAGGGGCAAAGGGGGTCGTGGACACAATCAACCGCCAAGCCAAAGCTGATTTGCCACGGTTGAAGAAAAAGACCGCGGAAGTAAAACAGCTTGCGCGGCGAGATAAAAACCTGCAGCGAAGGGCGGGGGCGACCACGCCCCCTCCGGGATTCTGGACGGAGATTTGGCGCACGTTAAAGAAAGGAATGTTCCCATGGGTCAGTGGATAAGAGAGGCGCTAAGATTTATCTGGCTGGTGCTGGGATATCGCGGGCGCCAGTTATCAAGGCATCTGCGAAGCGCTTCGGAAAGGCAGATGCGACATTTTCTTTGGCTTGGCTGCCGGCGCAATAAGCACCGGGCTAAAGGTGGTTATCGTTTTTGTCGGGATCCTTTACTCGTTCTGGCTAGGCCTTTCTCTGGCTATCCAGAACATCGTTTTTCCTAGCGCCATCGCAGGGGCGGTGGACGCTTACAGAAAGAAAACTGGGATAAAAGAGATCCCGGCGGCGCTGGCGCGTGGAGGGATGTGGTATATCCGAGCTGTGATGGTTTTCCTTTTTTCAATGGGGGCCGTCGGGATCATAGTCATCGGATTGCCACTGCACGCCAACATGTCCCTCACTTTGGTGATGTCGCTGGCGGCGCTTGTCCAGATTGCTCACGCGATCTACTCAAAGCGCAAGAGTCTCTGGCCAGCGCTGGTTAACATCCTGTCGGTGGGGGTGATCGCCACCGGGGTTGCCTACTTTGCTTACACAGCAATAAAAGGCCGTCCCCCAACCCGGAGCGATTTTTTGGGAAAGAGGGCCGAAGTGGTGGTTCATGGGCGCGGGATTCGCGCGCCGTTTCCGCCTGGCTATCTCCCTCCAGGCGGAACCATCTGGCTTCGGGCCGGGGACAAGACGCGCCGATGCTTCAGTGCTGCGGGCGTGGTGTTCCTCTCCGGTGGAAAGGTGCGGGTCATCTCCAACGACCACATCGCTTTAGAAGGGGTTTTCTCCGTCGGGAAAACCGATCGGGGATGGGAATATATTCTGGACGTGGATGGCTATAAGAAAGCGCATGGAGGAGGCCGTCTGCGCATTCAGGATATGTATCCCTTCTGCCTTGATATTGAGGCGGAAGAAGGGCTGCAGCTTGCAGCAAAAACGTAGTTCTTTAGAAAGGAGGTTGAGACGGGGGCAGAATTTTCTCTGCCCCTTTTCTATTTCTATTCCGGTCGGGTTTTGTTATAGTGTAAATTGTAAACGTCTCTATGCT
>JACPCQ010000003.1 GCA_016179715.1 Parcubacteria group bacterium | reverse complement strand
CAAGGATTTGTGCCGCTTGTCCAGAAATCCTTCGCAAACACCTTCCAGCGCCGGGCGGGGAGCTGCTTTTTGAGACTCCCGCGGTTAAAAATACCCCGCTCGCCGGACCCTGATTTCACAAGATTTGCCCACTCATCTAAAAATTCGCGTATCGTGGGCTGTTCATTATATACCGCGGAGTTATTTGCCATGCTCCTCTGGGCGTTGGCAAGATAGAATTGTCCGTTTTTGGCCTCCCGCATTTCCACATCATCCAAGTCGGAAAGCGAGATGAGCGCGCTTCTGCGCACCCCGCCCGCAACAACAATCTCCCCGATCTTGCAGATGATGTCGTGTACGTCCAGCGTAGAAAGCCGCCGCCCCTGGCGCGCAAGCATCTTCTGGCGCGCAAGGTCAAGCAGCGCCTTGAGCGAAGCAGGACCGGACGCGCGCCCGCCCATCGTCTTCAGGCGCGCCCCCGCCGGGCGAATCTGTCCGTAATCAAACTCCACATCTCTGCCCGACGACCACGTCGTAAGACCAAACGTAATCGCGTCCGCCCATCCTTCTTTAGAGTCCGGAATGACAAAGGCGAGCGGCTTCTCCCCTGTCTGGCGCTCAATCATGGGCAGTTTCTCCACATTTTGATGTTCCACCGAAAATCCAACCCCCGTGCCGCACATAGAGATGTAGGCAATCTCCGCAAAATCTCTCCACTGTGTCGGAGCGATGAAAGAACAATTGTATGCGCACACATTGGTTTTTCTCACCGCGGTACCCGCACTCCACAACAGACGCATGGAGCCCAGTGATTTCATGCTTATAATATACTCCTGAATTTCCGCGTATTCTTTCTCGGAAAGCTTGTCCCCGAGCTTCTCTTTCATAAAATCAACATACCGCCTCACCGTTTCTTTCCACGCCTCGCGGCGTCCTTCTTCCGGAATCCATTTGGAGTAGGTGCTGTAGTAAACATACTCCGCAAGCTGGTTGCGAAAATATTGTTTACTTTCCGTCACCAATTTTTTGACGTGCTCCGGGACGCCGCCCTTGAGTTCTCCGCGCTCACGCAGTTTTGAATGTTCTTCCCGATAGAGGATATATGCCTTTGCGGTTTTCGGGAGCTTATGCAAAACAAGCTCGCGCTCAACCAAATCCTGCACTTCTTCCACGGCCGGGATGTAGCGCTTATCTTTTTCCAACGACATGCCTAGATCGCGTACGACTGCTTCAGCAATTTCCTGGGGGATGTTTTCCTTATGTTCCTCCTTTGTGGCATTTAACGCTTTTTGCACAACGATACTGATGCGCGTCTTATCAAAATCCACCACCGTTCCGTTACGTTTTCGGATTTGCGTTGGCACAAACAATTGAATATGCTCCGGCGGAGATTTACGCTGCCGCGCCGTCTTTGCCGCAACCTTTTTTCTGTCAGCCGAGTAAGACCTTATAGCCATAGAGAAGAAAATTATTTGGAGGAAATAAAGAAAAATAGAGAAAAAAAAGACTGCATAAGCAATAATGTTGCGGTATGCAATCGTTGCGGGCTCGTGCCTCTCATCATAACGGATTACAGACAAGAAAGCGCGTGTCACGCCGCTCAAACCTGTGGATAAAATAATGCGCGGAAGATGTCAAAGAAATGGTAATTATGGCTTAACGGGAAAAGTGCTCTCTGGAAACTTTAAAAACCTCAAATTACGAAACGGCTCCTACTGCGACGAATTCGTTTAGTGATTTGGGGGGTTAAATGTAACGAGGGAGGTATAGAGGTATGCTTCAAATAAGAAAATCCGCTCTTAGGCGGATATTTTCCCTTATCATAATAGCGTGTTTTTAACGTTTTGCCCGGCGCAAGAACGCAGGGATGGCATCCCACTCTTCTTGCTGCTCGTTACCGCCGTCGGGCCCGTGAGATGGAGTGTTTGCAAATTCCCCTTTGTTGTCAGCGCTCTTCGCGATATCAGTCTGTTGTTCCGTCTCGCCGGCAGTTTTCTTTATACGATTGAATTCAGGAAATCCAGACGCGATGACGGTTACCTTTAACTCATTTTTTTTGAGATTTGGGTCATTGACCGCGCCAAAAATAACTTTTGCGTCATTATCAATGGATTCGGTAATAATACGCGCGGCCTCCTGTACTTCCCACATTGTCATATCCGCGCCGCCCGAGACCGAAAAGAGCACCCCGCGAGCACCGTCAATAGAAACATCAAGTAACGGCGAATTGATAGCGGCAAGCGCCGCTTTTTCGGCACGCTTATCTCCGCTTGCGGCTCCCGTGCCCATAAGTGCCGAGCCGGCATTCTGCAAGATTGCTTTAACAAAAAGCATCCAAAAACGTCGTTTCCTTTCCGACAGTTTCCAACAGTCGATCGTTCGGGATAATAATCATTGCATCTACCGCATCTCTCAAGTGTGCGAGTCCCTCTTCAGCAATTTTTATGCGCTGCGCCCCCTCAAAGGCAAACGGACGCGTAACGACGGCAACCGTCAAAGCCCCCTGCTCTTTTGCGGTGCGCGCGATAATGGGTGCGGCGCCCGTGCCGGTACCGCCTCCAAATCCGCACGCAATAAAAATCATATCCGAACCCTTCAGCGCATCCTGCACTTCATCTCGCGTTTCTTCCGCAGCTTGCCGTCCGATTTCCGGGTTCATTCCCGCGCCTAACCCGCGTGTAAGATTTTTTCCGATGTGAATTTTCTTCTGCGCGAGGCCGTGGTGTAAATTCTGTGCGTCGGTGTTGATCGCAATAAAATCAACGCCCTTTATTTTAGAACGCACCATGTGGTTTACCGCATTCAAGCCGGAACCGCCAAGCCCGACGACTTTGATTCGCGCAAAAGCTTCAACGGCTGGTTTCACCTCAGGCATAGATTTTGCCTTTGCAGGCTTTTTCACATTCAACAAGTGATAACAAGGTTTCTGGATGGACTATATATATGCGCCGCAACAGTCACTCCTTGCTTGATTAAAGTTTCTCCAACCTAGCACAACAACTTTTCTCTGCGCAATATTGACGCAAAGACTTCGGGATGTTCTTGCTTACCAACGCTCTCCCACCAAGAGCCTGTATATGCTTCTCCGAACCCTTTCGAGCTGCTCAAGGCAAGAACGCCCGCAGCCAGCGTCCTACGAGACGACGAGCTTGATGTATACCGGCAACCCCCAGGTGTGTCACCCCCGCCCGTTCTTCGTCCGCCAGACCTTCAACACAGAGTCCGAGCGCAACGGAAAACCCCGGGTCCTCACTGTATTGCGGCGTATCTTGAAAATACCGCACCCGGCCAAGTTCGGCGGGCAAGTGCAGTGTTGAGCGCGCAAGTTCCGGGACATTTCCCAACAGCATGCCTCCGCCGGTACACACAACGCCTCCGGGAAGCAAGCCGTTTCTTCCTATCTTCTTTAGGTACCGCTCCACCAACTCAAATACGTCTCCGAGACGCGCTTCAACTATTGTATGAATTTTCCGCCGCGCGGCGGGGTCGGAACGGAAGTTGCATTTTAACTGCTCCGCTTCGCGAAGCGGCAGCTGCAGCCCCAAGGCAATATCCTGCGTAATATGTACCGACCCGATCTGAAACGTTGTGAGGCCGGAAATATTTCCTTCTTCAAAAACAGCGAGCGTCGTGGTCTCGGCTCCGAAGTCTAACAGCGCCGTACCGACTTCTTTTTGCTGTGTCGTTAAAAGAACACGGCTCGCGGCAAGCGGGGCGGCAACGAGATCGTCAACCACGACCCCCGCCGATTCCACTGCGCGAACGACATCCTGCAGATGGCGGTACAAATTAGTGATAAACAACACTTCGCCGTCAAGTTTCGCGCCGCTCATGGAGAGCGGGGAACGCAAGACAATATCTTGGTCAATGGTGTAAGAAAGCGGAACCGCGTGCAGTAATTGCCGATTCGCAAAAGAAACCTGCTCGCGCGCCGCCGACTGCACGCGCTCAAGGTCGTTTTCGGTGATTTCTCCGTCTGCGCGCGCCACCATAACCGAACCCTTCGCGCGCGAAGCAGAGAGATATGCGCCTCCAACGCCAACATACGCATGACGGACTTCCGCACCGGAGGAACGCTCAACGTCTTTCACGACGCTCCTCACCTGGTCTCGCACGCGCGCCGGGTCTACAATCATACCCTTGCGCATGCCGCCAGAAAGTACACTGCCCGCTCCCCGCACACGAAAATCGCGCTGCTCTCTATTATACCCTGCGACAACAGCGGTGATATTCGCAGTCCCGATATTAATACCCGTTGCGATAAAGCGGCCCATATACAAATATTAAAGTGTAAAATGCAAAGCGCAAAATAACCAAGTTGCCGGATGCAAACAAAATTTTTACGCTTTACGCTTTACGCTTTACGCTTTACGCTTTACGCTTTACGCTTTACGCTTTTATTGTACCACCTAAGAAGCTGTTTTTCCTTATGTTCCATTTTCTCGGCTTCCGCCTTGTTGTGGTGGTCCGCCCCGGCCAAATGAAGTAATGCGTGAATAAAAAGAAAAGTCGCGTGGGTGTCGAGCGCTTTGCCCAGCTGTGCGGCCTCGCGACGCAGCACCGGGGCACACAAAAAAATCTCGCCATATGCAGCCTCCAGAGGAAAAGCCAATACATTGGTTGCCTGGTCTTTACCGCGATACCGGCGATTCAGCCCTTTTATCCGGCGCGTTCCGATCCAGACAACGGTAAGTTCGTAGTTTCGGCCAAGCACACGCGTGCGCAGACAATCCCAGTCCGACAACGCGCGCGGTCCGGACGCTTTGTAGACAAATTCCAGTTTAGGCGCCCAAGACATGTTGCACCATCGCACGAACGCGCTCACCGGAGGCGCGGCCCGCCACGCGAGACATTATTTCTTTCATTGCCTTTCCCAAAGCGGCGGGGCCATCAAACGCTCCCTTGCGTATCGTTTCGGAAACAAGCTCGCGCAATGCCGCGTCAGAAAGTTCCTCCGGAAGATACCGCTGCAGTATCCCGCCTTCAGCCTCTTCGCGAGCCGCTTGCTCCGCTCTCCCGGCGGCGGCAAATGCCGCCGCAGCTTCTTTTCGCTTCTTGACCTCCGAACGCACGACGGCATGCGCTTCCTCACCGCTTATTCCTTCCTCTTTTTTCCGCAATGCAATTTCTTTATTTGCTATCGCGGCAAGTAATAATCGCAGTGTCGCAACCTTAATTGCATCATGGGCTTGTACCGCCGCTTTCAGGTCATTTTGGAGCTGCTGTTTCAACATATGAGCCCGTGTGTGATTGATTACTTTTTATGAAAGCGCGGCGTCTTGCTGACTTTCCCAAGTTTATAGAGACGCTCGCGCGTTTTGCTTTTTTCAATACGGCGCAAGGCGTTTTTCTTTTTTGCTTCCTCGGAAGGGCGGCGGCTCCGGAATCTCAATGCGCGCGCCCGGGCGACAATTTTTGCCTGTCCGACGCGTTTGCTGAAACGACGCACTAAAGATGCGTTTGTTTCTCGCTCATGACGTTCCACTCGCACAATTTCCGTTTTACTCGTAGCGGTCATAAGGCACACAATACATAAATTACCAATAATACATCATAAATCAGGTCTTTGCGCTTCAGACATCTGCCGTCTTCCGCTCTCCCGATGTCCATCCTCCCAGCACATGCATGTGCAGATGGTCAATTATCTGCCCCCCTTCTCTTCCCACATTACAGACAAGCTTGTATCCCTTCACTCCTTGCAGAGCAGAAACGTCCCGAGCCGCAAAAATCATGGAAGTAACAATCTCATGGTCTGCATCGGCAAGCGTATTGAGAGAAGGAACATGCTTCTTACTGATAACCAACAGGTGGATGGGCGCTTTCGGATGAATGTCGCGGATAACAATCACGGCATCATTTGTAAAAATGATCGTGGATTCTTGTTGCGAGGCGACGATGTCGCAAAAGATACAATCGCTCATGCAGTCTGCGCGTCTTTGCCTACTCATCCTCTTCGTCCGTAATTTCCGGCGGCCTCGGTTGACCTTTTCCGCGCAGCTTTGATTTCAGATACTCAATGCTTTTAACAAACGGAAGTGTCTCCTGCGCTCCGGAGTCCATATCCCGAATGATAATCGTATCATCAAGAGCCTCCTTTTGTCCAAGGATTGCCGCATAGAATACGCCGAGTCGGGAAGCGATTCTCAGCTGGCTCTTCAGACTATCTTTGGAGAGCGATTGGGCAAGAGGAATCTTTGCTTTGCGCAACTCCTCCATGAGATGCAGGCTTTTACGCTTGGCAGTAGTGCCGAGCTGTACGAAAAATACCTTCGGCGGCTCTTGCAAGGATTTCGGTATTTTTCCGTGTTCCCGAAGCAAAGGAATGATGCGATCCACGCCTAGCGCCATACCGACTGCCGGCACGTTGCGACTGCCGATGACTTCCCCCAGATAATCATACCTGCCGCCGCCTCCCAGCGCGAGCAATTTCTTCTTCTCCGATTCTTCTGTTCCAACCTCCGTTTTCGTTTCCGAATTGTCAGATTCCGCAGACTCGCCGGGCTTTTCAAAAAAGATCTCAAAAGTCGTGCGGGAGTAATAATCCAAGCCGCGCACAAGGAGGTGATCCAGCACATAGGCAATACCCGCATCGTCAAGGTGTTCTAATACCTCCCGAAAATGCTGTTTGCAGTGAGCGCACAAATAACTTACCGACTGCGGCGCGTTTGTGCTTGCTTCCCGACACCGTTCTTCTTTGCAATCAAGTATCCGCAACGGATTTTCTTTCAGCCTCCGTTTGCAATCCTTACAAAGCGCGTTTCCGTGCTTACGAAAGTACGCAACAAGTTCTTTACGCCAAACGGCGCGACACTCCTTACAGCCTAAACTATTTAAATGTACCAGCACATTTTGCAAACCAACTTCCCGAAGCATTAAGACGGCAACATGGATAACAAGCCCGTCCGCAACGGGGTCCTCCGTACCAAGCACCTCCAGTCCAAATTGATAAAATTCTCTCCAGCGCCCGCGCTGGGGATTCTCGTGCCGGAAAAAGTTTCCTGCATACCAAAAGAGCACGGGCTGCGGCCATGTATGCATCCCGTGTTCTATATAGGCACGCATGATGGGCGCGGTCCCTTCCGGACGCAGTGCAACCGATTCGCCTCCGCGTGTCCGAAATGCATACATCTGCTTTTGTACAACATCCGTTGTGCCTCCCAGCGTTGTACCAAAAAGTTCGGCGCGCTCCAGATGCGGCGTTGCAATAGGGCCAAAACCATAAAACGTCGCGACGTGTTTGGCCCGCTCAATAAACCATTCGCGGAGACGGTATTCATC
The DNA here is from genome assembly GCA_016179715.1 of Parcubacteria group bacterium. GTDB lineage: Bacteria > Patescibacteriota > Minisyncoccia > JACPCQ01 > JACPCQ01 > JACPCQ01. The sequence continues at coordinate 1,384 of JACPCQ010000003.1, read as the reverse complement.
CCCAAAGATATCACGCGCTCCTTTGATTGAATGGTAGAGTTCTTTTTTTTTCGTGCGAGAAAGCCGGGCCATGTTCAAACAACGCTTAACTGAATAAATAAAAGAAAATCACTCGATACCGCAAACTTCATAATCAACATAATCAATGGATGCCCCGTTTTTTGTGCATAGTCGTTTTTGCCCGTGCATATCAGCTTTTCTGTAAAAACCCGATTCGCGTGAACGGCCAAAGACGCACCAGAGTCCTTCCGGTAATCAACGCGCGCGGAAGCGTTCCCCAGCGGCGTGAATCAAGACTTTCGGAACGATTATCGCCCATCACAAAGTATTCTTCAGGACCGAGTTTTACGCGCAGATCCGGCATCGTTTCCGTCTCCGTTCGAAGATATGATTCCTGAAGCAAAACCGGCGCATCATCGACATCCCGTATGGACACCCCGCCGCTTTCAATAATTACGGTCTCCTCGGGCAGTCCGATAACGCGTTTGATGAAAAATGTCTTCGGGTCAAGCGGATAACGAAAGACCACGACTTCTCCGCGCTCCGGAGCCCGCAGGTGATAAGAAAGCTCGTCTATAATAAGATATTCTCCGTCGACAAAAGCGGGATCCATGGATGCTCCGCGCACAATGAACGGTTGGGCTATCCAGAGACGAAAGGGCATAACAATCAAAAAAGCAACGAGCGCAAATCGTATTGCTTCCCAAAAAAATCCGCGCTCTTTTTTTGTCTGTTTCTCGACAGTCAAAAGTTCCTTATTCATATGAAAATGTCGTATGCGCACATTCCCGACAGGGTAATAATCAACATCCCGTAAAAACTAAGAGAATAATACCAAAAATTAAAGGCTTTTGCAAGCCTTGTGTACAGGACGTTGGGCAAGTATAAGATTACCGTCTCTTTCGCGAGGCGGCCGCAACTCCAAAAGGGCTTACCGGCTCTGGTGAAGCTCCAGATACCCCGCGCGTGAGCGCGGGGAGCTTCATGAATGGGTTACGGGGCGGTATTCCACTGGCGTTGTCGCACCACAAAGGAATCGGATAATGAACGCATTGCCGTCGCAGTAGCGGACACGGTCTGCTTCACTGTTACGGGAAAATGCACCAGTAACCCTCCGGCGGCAGTAAAAGAAACGGGAGCAGAAGCAACCTCCCGCACAATGTTGCGGCGCATCGCGCGCGTAAGCATGACTGCTCTCTTTCGCATGCGCTGCATGCCTGATGTCATGCCCAACAATGTCGCTTGCGTCGTTTTGGCTTCACGCAGCCTGTTTACGCGCCAAATAACTTGGTGAAGCGCCTTGTTTACAACACGAGAAGACGACAGTCCGCGTTCTCCCACCGCCACCGCTGCGGAAAGAACACGAGTTTCGGAGATATCAAAA
>JACPCQ010000002.1 GCA_016179715.1 Parcubacteria group bacterium | reverse complement strand
CCAACATTCAACATTCCAAAACACGTTTCGGTTATTTGGTGATTGATTATCGGAATTTGTTTGGTTATTGGTTATTGTTTCTTGATTATTTGTCATTATTCCGTCACATATCCTACGCGTCCGCCGAAGGCAGCGTAAACCAAAATGTAGAGCCGCGTCCGTACTGCGAACGGAAACCGATCGTGCCGAAATGCGCCTTCACAACGGCGCGGGCGATATGCAGTCCGATACCAAGCCCATCAGTCTGATAACGTACGGCGTTGTGCCCGCGGAAAAACTTTTCAAAGATATGTTTCTTGTCCGCATCGGTGATGCCGATACCTTCGTCTGTTACCGACCATCTCACCGCACCGGCAAGCTGCTCAATGGCCGCCACCACCGCGCCACCCTTGCTGTAACGAATCGCATTATCCACAAGGTGCTCTATAACCAGTCGGACATACTGCTCGTCGGCAAGCACCGCGCGCTCGTCATTCGGAAACGCCGTCTTGAGTTCCACGTTTGCGGCCCGCGCAAAACGCGTGAACCGACGCAAAACATGCCGCGACATATCGCTCAATTTCAGGGAACCGCGATGCAATACCAAATCGCGATCATCAATGCGATTGACCTCCAGCAGATCGGAAACCAGGCGAATCATGCGCTTATTCTCATCTTGCAGCGTACGAAGCACCTCACGCACCTCTTCAGCAAGCGGTGGAAGTTCCTCGGCGAGGGGTGGCGCCGCAGGAAACGCGGCGGATAAATTTTCCGAAGGCGCGCCTTGCGCAACGGGAGGCGTGCTTTCTCCTCCCCCCAAAAGTACGTTAAATTGCCAGCGCATCGCGGCAAGCGGCCCGCGTAATTGGTGCGACATGATGCTGATAAACTCGGATTTTGTGCGCATGGCTTCTGCGGCGTTCTTGAACGAATTGATGATAATCTGCCCAATCGCAAGAAGTACTGCGGTAACACCAAGGACAATGAGCGCGGTGATTTCCGGCCCCGCGTAGCGGCGCGCAAAGAGATTTGTCACAATAATTGCGGCAACCACAAAAAGCCCCATCACAATGAACAGGAATTGGGGACACTGCCACAGTCCGACGCGATAATATCGGCACTGCTCCACCACATTTAATGCGTGAAATATCCGCCGCATGCTTCTTCCATTATATACTATTTTATCAACACACGCCGATGCGCGGTTGTTGATAAGACATTTGAACATAACGAGCTTGCGATTGGCGTGCAGTAGGCAAAAATAAGCGGCCTTATATACATGCCCCTCACATTCGTTCGGGGCACGCACTGTTGCGGCCACGTCGGAACGTGGGCAACAGTGGTGCTTGCCTTCCCCGCGCGATATGCTATACTGAAAAGAGTCCGTTCCTGCGGACTTTTTTAGAATTCGTTTATTACCAATAATTCGTATATTCGCGGTTACTCTTATGGAATTTGACCTAAAAGCAATGCGCACGGCGCTTGACCAGCTGGAGCTTGAGCGAGGCATTCCGCGCGCCGCAATCATTGAGACGCTGGAGCTTGCGCTTGCGGCCGCTTACAAAAAAGACTACGGCAAGCGCGGCCAAATCGTTCGGGCAACATTCTCGGAACAGACCGGAGAAGTAAATTTTGTGCAGATAAAAATCGTGGTGAATGAATCCATGATTAAAACCGAAGAGGAAATTGCCCAGGAAGCCGAGGAACGGGAAGAGGCGGCACACGTGGTTCAACCGCACGGAGCCGGAGCGGAAAAAAACCTTGAAGACAAAGACGAGCCGGAAACCGGCGAGGAGGCGACCCGACGCAAGGTGCGTTTTAATCCCGAGCGGCACATTATGATTACCGAGGCGCGCAAAATCAAAAAAGATGTTTCTCCCGGTGAGGAGCTGGTCTTTCCGCTTGAGACAAGAAAGGACTACGGCCGCATCGCCGCGCAAACCGCAAAACAGGTTATTATTCAGCGCATACGCGAGGCAGAACGTTCTTCCGTCTTTAAGGAATTTACCGATAAAGAAGGGACGATCGTGAGCGGGATTGTGCAGCGCATTGAAGAGCGTACCGTGTTTTTGGATCTGGGACGGGCAACCGCGCTGCTTCCCGCGGAGGAGCAGGTGCGCGGGGAGCGTTACCGCATGGGCGAGCGTATCAAAGCGCTGCTTTATCTGGTAGAACAAACCCCGCGCGGAATTAATTTGCACATCTCGCGCTCGCATCCGCGTTTTGTAAGCGAGCTGTTTAAACTGGAAGTTCCTGAAATCGCAAACGGGGTGGTAGAGATTAAATCTATCGCGCGCGAACCTGGGTCGCGCACCAAAGTGGCAGTTGCCTCGCACGACGAGAACATTGACCCGGTTGGGTCCAGCGTCGGACAGAAAGGTGTTCGCGTCAGTACGGTTATCGCCGAACTTGGCGGGGAAAAAATAGACATCATCGAGTGGGCAGAAGACCCTGCGACATTCATCGCGCATGCCCTTGCTCCGGCACGCATTCTTGACGTTGACCTGGATAAAGAGCAAAAAGTCGCGCATGTCATCGTTGCCGAAGACCAGCTTTCGCTCGCCATTGGAAGAGGAGGGCAGAACGTGCGGCTTGCCGCGCGCTTGGTAAACTGGAAAATAGACATTCGGTCCCGCGGAGGGCAAACTGGGCTCTTGGCGCCCGAATCTGAAACAGTCAGCGAGGAACAGGATGGCGAAGAGCGCGCAGAGAAAAAACAAAAAGAAACTGGGAAAGAAGAGGGCGGTCAGACAGAAACAACAAGAACGGACGATACGGAAAAAATAACGGAGGAGAAAGACGCGGCGGACGACGCGTAATCATTTTTCTGCACAGCGCCGCTGTTTCACGCAAGCATGTTACTGGTTTAACGATATATCCATGGCCTTTATACTTGTTATTGCGTCAAGCATCCTCGCCATACTTTTTGCGCTCTGGCAGCGCAGACATATACAGGACGCTCCGGACGGATCCGAAAACATGCGCGCGATAGCCGCCGCCATTCGCGAGGGTTCGCGCGCGTATCTCTCGCGGCAGAACCGCACCGTTGCCGTGGTTGCGGCAGTGCTCATTATTCTGCTTTGGACGTTTTTTGACGGGCAAACTGCGCTCGGTTTTCTCATCGGAGCGGCGGCATCCGCACTCGCCGGATATCTGGGAATGATGACCGCGGTGTCGGGCAACAGTAAGGTGGCGCATGCGGCCGAATCGGGAATTGCCCCGGCGTTTCGCATTGCTTTTCTTGGCGGTTCGGTAACCGGATTCCTCGTCGTCGGGCTTGGTCTTTTTACCGTAAGCACCTTATGGCTTGTCACGCAATCGGTTGGCGCGCTTGTCGGTCTGGGTTTTGGCGGCTCGCTTATCTCCGTATTTGCGCGGCTTGGCGGAGGAATCTTCACCAAGGGGGCCGATGTGGGCGCGGACCTGGTCGGAAAAGTAGAGGCCGGCATTCCGGAAGACGATCCGCGAAACCCCGCCGTTATTGCCGACAATGTCGGAGATAACGTCGGCGACTGCGCGGGAATGGCCGCAGACCTTTTTGAAACATACGTGGTCACAACAGTTGCCGCCATTCTTCTGGGAACACTCATCTTTCCGGAAAGCAAAGCCGCGGTTCTGCTTCCGCTCTTTCTGGGAGGAGCCGCGATTATCGCCTCGCTTCTGGGAAGTTTTGCGGTAAAAGTAACCAAAAAAGAACATATCATGCGCGGTTTGTATAAAGGGCTGGGGGGGGCGGGTATTCTCTCGGCAATATTTTTTTTACCCATTATCCGCGCGCTGACCGGAACGCAAAAAGAAGTATCGTTCCTCGGCATAACCACCTCGCCGATTGCGGGAAGCTGGGCATCACTCTACGGCGCAAGCATTATCGGCCTTATCATCACGCTGCTGATTGTGGTCTTTACCGAATATTACACTGCCAAAAAATTCCGACCGGTACGCGCCATTGCACGCGCGGCAAACTCCGGACACGGCACAAATATTATCATGGGGCTCGCGCTCTCGCTTGAAGCAACGGTTCTTCCCATAATCACGCTCACGCTTGGCATGCTCGCCGCTTGGGCGCTTTTTGGCGTCTATGGCATTGCCATTGCCGCCGTCTCGCTTCTCTCTCTTGCAGGCACTGTCGTTGCCATTGACGCGTTTGGCCCGATTACCGACAATGCCGGAGGCATCGCCGAGATGGCCCATCTCTCCGAAGAGACACGCGAGCGCACCGACGCGCTTGATGCGGTGGGAAACACCACAAAAGCGATAACCAAGGGGTACGCTATCGTCTCGGCGGGGCTCGCCGCGCTCGTCCTTTTCGGCTCGTATATCGCTGAAATTGAAAAATTTGGGAGAATAATTGTTTTTGAGATTCAAAACCCCATTGTTCTTGCCGGCATCTTCTTCGGCGCAATGCTTCCCTATCTGTTCGGAGCAATGGCCATGCTTGCCGTCGGCAAAACCGCAGAAAGCATTGTGGAGGAGGTGCGGCGCCAATTCCGCGAGATTCCAGGCATTATGGAAGGCACCGCAAAACCAAACTATGCGGCTGCGGTGGACATCGTCACGCGTTCAGCGCTCAAAGCAATGATTTTCCCCGCTCTCCTGCCCATCGTCATTACCGTGCTCGTCGCCCTTATCTTCGGCCTGCAGGCGCTAGGCGGGCTTATGATCGGTGTTATTGTCAGCGGGCTGTTTATGGCAATCTCTATGACGTCCGGAGGCGCCGCGTGGGACAATGCGAAAAAATATATAGAGGAAGGAAACTACGGCGGCAAGGGTTCCCCCGCCCACCAGGCAGCCGTCACCGGCGATACCGTCGGCGACCCCTACAAAGACACGGCAGGCCCCGCGATAAACCCTATGATAAAGGTAGTGAACATTGTTGCGTTATTATTAGTAAGTTTGTTGATGTAGGGGTCGCCGACACGAAAGTCTGATGTACCAAATTGAACAAAAAAATCTTCCTAAGTCCGAAGTTGAATTAACCGGCGAGTTGCCGGCTGAAGCGTTTGAATCGGCCTGGCAGGAGGTGGCGCGCAAAGAAAGTGCGAGGGCAAACATTCCCGGGTTTCGTCCGGGCAAAATTCCCGAGGAGATGCTTGTTTCGCGCATTGGCCCGCACCACCTGCTGCAGGAAGCGGCAGAGGCCGCGCTGCAAAAAGCATACCCGGAAATCATCCGTGAACGACAGCTTGAAGTTATCGGCCAGCCGAAGGTGTCCATCACAAAGCTTGCGCGCGGGAACGCGCTTGGCTTTAAAATCGTGGCCGCCATCTTGCCCGACGTCATACTTCCCGACTACAAAACCGTCGCAAAGGAAGTTTTCTCAAAAAAAGAGGACGTAACCGTCACCGATAAGGACGTGGCGGATGCGCTGGAACATCTGCGGGCATCCCGCAGGAAAAAGCGTGAAGACGGTGTTGAAGACCCTCTTCCGGAACTCAACGATACATTCGCAAAAACTGTCGGAAACTTTACGACGCTTGAGGAATTACAACAGACAGTCCGGGACAACCTGCGTTTTGAAAAAGAGCTTGCGCGGCGCGAAGAACTGCGCACAAGGGCGCTTGCCTCCATCGCAGACAAGACAAAGATGGATATTCCGCAGGCGCTGGCAGACGCCGAACGGGACAATATGATGGCACAGCTTAAGTCGCAACTTGCCCGCATCGGCCTTTCCTGGGAGCAGTATCTCTCGCAAATCAAGAAAAACGAAGAAGATCTGCGGCGCGAATGGGAAGGGGAGGGCGAGAAACGCGCGCGGTACGGTCTTGTGCTTCGCGCGCTTATAAAAGCGGAACACATCTCTCCCACCGACCGGGAACTAGAGGATACTATTTCCGAGATAAGAAAACAGCGAGGTGAAAAAGCGAATGTTGACGAGGCACGCATTCGCGAATATGCTTATAGTATTATTACCAATGAAAAAGTTTTTAAGGTTTTAGAAGGTACAGCCCTAAGTAATACGTAACGGGTTGCAGAACACGAGCATGTCAGAAAATGTCTAAAATTTGCAGTTAAAGATTTGAAAGAAATACTGTCTCAAATTTTTAATTTACAAACAATGATGATCCCGAGGAAAGAACAGCAAAATTCGGCGAAGATATCATCAGGTTTTGTAAAAACGTAAAACAGGACACGATAACCAAACCGCTCATCAGCCAACTAGTGAGATCGGGCACAAGTATAGGGGCAAATTATATGGAAGCTAACGCAGCAAGCTCAAGAAAAGATTTTAAAAACAAAATTCATATATGCAAGAAAGGGGCGCAAGAAACAAAACACTGGCTAAGAATGATTTCCCTGTGCGCGCTTGAGCAAAAAGATGAAACAAGAGAATTATGGAAAGAATGCCAGGAGTTGACTCTTATATTTGGCAAAATCGTTTCGTCATTAAAAAATTCGGCATTGATTCAAAACTCAAAATTAGAAATCCAAAATTAGAAATTGATTATTGTTTATCTCGCTATTTATGTTAATTCCCACCGTTATAGAAAAATCGCAGTTTGGAGAACGCGCATACGATATTTATTCGCGCCTGTTAAAAGAGCGCATCATCTTTCTGGGCGGAGTGATTTCCGACCCGCTCGCAAATACCATCATCGCACAGCTCCTTTTTTTGGAATCCGAGGACCCCAAAAAGGATATAAGTTTGTATATCAACTCCCCGGGCGGTTCGGTAACGAGCATGCTTGCGATTTACGACACCATGATTTACATCAAGCCGGACATTGCAACATATTGCATGGGGGTGGCGGCCTCGGGAGCGGCGGTACTGCTTGCGGCAGGGACAAAGGGGAAACGCAGAGCCCTTCCGAACTCGGAGGTAATGGTCCATCAAGTGCTTGGCGGCGCGGAGGGACAAGCGGTAGAAATAGAAATACACGCCAAGCATATTTTACGCGTCAAAGACCGTCTCAACAAAATTCTCTCCCTTCATACCGGCCAATCTATCTCTAAAATAGAAAAAGATACCGATCGGGATTTATTCATGACGCACGAGTAATATACAGCGTATCTTGCGAGGTTTTTTTGACAAGTCGCAGCCGAAGTTTTGCGATAGCAGCAGAAATGATTTTTGAGATGGGTTCTAGTTCATACGCACAACACGCCCCGACGCTTTACGCGTCGGGGCGGTTTTTACGTGTGTTTTTACCCCCACACCAAAAAGCCCCGTCTGTAAACCCGTGGTGTGGGGGTTTACGGCAATTCTTTCTCCTTCCCTCCACCAAGCAGCTCAAATAAGCTCACCCCGGTCATCTGCAAAGGTTTTTGCAGAGAAAGCAGGCGCAAGACGGTGGGTGCGATGTCGGTAAGCACGCCGCGTACCGCGCGATAGGCAGCGGCAACCTCCGCATCCGTACGCGGGGTCTGGAGCCGAAGTTCGCGCGCGACAAGAAAACACGGGACGGGATTTGTACTGTGCTTTGTGCGCCGCTCTCCGGTCAATCCGTAGCGCTTCTCCTCGGCATTGCCGTGATCCGCCGTGATGATAATCGCCCCGCCGCGCCGCAGTACTTCGGGCACGATTTTTCCCACAGAAAAATCCAGCACTTCAATTGCCTTTACCGTTGCGGAAAAGTCACCGGTGTGTCCCACCATATCCGCATTCGCAAAGTTGGCAAGGATAAAATCGTATGTGTCCAGTCCGGCAAGCACCGCATCGGTCACGCGCGCGGCGGACATCTCCGGCACCTCGTCAAAGTGCGCGGTTTGCGGAGAGGGAATAAGCACGCGCTCCTCCCCGGGAAAGGGCTGCTCTTTTCCACCGTTAAAAAAATACGTTACATGCGCGTACTTCTCGGTCTCGGCCGCGTGCAGCTGTTTGAGCCCCGCTTCGGAAATCACGCGCGACAACGGCCAGACGATATCCAGCGGAGGGAAGGCCACCAGCGCTGGCAATCCGCGCTCATACTCGGTCATAGTAACAAACAGCAGGTCATGCAGCCGCTCGCGGGAAAATTCTTCAAAATGCTCATCCACAAATGCGTGCGCTAATTCCCGCGCGCTGTCCTCCCGAAAATTAAAAAACACCGCCGCGTCCCCGTTGGCAATGCGCAAGAGCGCGTTCCCTTGTTTGTCCGAAAGAAATCCTGGAGGAATTTCCTCGTCACTTTTCCCATTCCGGTAGCATTGTTCCACATAAAGCGTCGCGTCGGTAAACGGCTCTCCTTTCCCTTCCGTAAACAAACGGTACGCCTGTATGATGCGATCCCAGTGCTCGTCCCGGTCCATCGCCATCCGCCGCCCGACAACAGACGCGACGCGCGCAAACGGAAAATTGCGCGCCAGACGTTCTTCAAGCTGACGCAAAAACTTTGCGCTCTCTTGCGGTGGCGCGTCTCTGCCGTCAGTAAAAAGATGCAGTCCCACGCGCGAAATTTTTTCGCGTTTTGCGAACTCCAAAAGCGCGTACAGGTGCTCTACGTACGCATGTACGGAACCGGAAGAAAATAAACCCATAAAATGCAGCGTGGTTTCTCCCTCCCGAACCTTTTTTGCGGCGGCACGCAATGCTTCATTAGTAAAAAAATTTCCTTCATGTATCGCAACAATGATTCGCGGAAGATGGTGATAGTTCACACGCCCCGACCCGATAGTCAGGTGCCCTACCTCGCTGTTTCCTTCCTCTCCCCACGGCAAACCTACCGCAGCGCCCGAAGCCTGCAACATGGTAAAGGGATAGCGCCGTTCCATCTCCTGAAAAAAAGGACGTCGGGCAACGGTCCACGTGGACTCCGGAATATCAATATCCACGCCAAACCCGTCAAGCACTAAAAGCACAACGGGACGATAAGGCGCGCGCAGATGAAATTCGGATGCCATAATGTTCAGTGAGATGGTTATGAAACTCTTTCGTTATGAAATTTTAGATTTTCTGGTGATTTGTAACCATCTCATTATATCATTCCCCCGCCGGACTTTTTAGTGCGCCCGCTGAACAGCACGCCCGCACGCGGAAAAACCGGCCTGCCTATCGGCACGCCCTCCGCAAGGAACATCGCAAAAACGCGAAGCTGAACTTGACAGAACGATTATAACATGCTATATTCACAGTAGTTTCACTGTGTGGTCTAATATGGCCTAGTGGAGCGGCACATTTCCAACAAGTCGACCACGGAACGGATGGGCCCAGAAAGCCTGACGAAATCCGGGCGACGCAAAGAGAGGAGAAGCGTCATGTCTATCAGGGTGTATTTGAGGGGCGACGAAGTTCAGAAACTCCCGGGCTTCACGACCAAGCCGAGGCGGGATCATGGTCAGGAGTGGAACGAGTATGAGCTTCCCGGGCTCAAACTCTCGCATGACAATGGGCGCTGGCATATCCCGCTCAGCGAGCCGACTGAACCGGTGCCTGCGGCGGTCGCTGACATCGTTGAAGAAATCTCGTTTTACGGGCAGATCCCGCTCTTTCCCAGGCGAGAGAGGGGTATTTACCGCCACGAGTCTGCGGAAGCGGAAGTCGAATCAACGGGGTACAAGGATGGTCGTATCGGTGTCCGTATTCAAGCGAAGAATATGGAGGACCTGCTCCATCTTTACCGTAAGATCAAAGATGGCTCCATCCGCCCCGAACAAAGTTTCGAAGGACAACAGGGTGGTTTATCCCACGCCGAGCTTGAAGCGGAGCTTGAGCGGACGCGGCAAGGTGCCAACAGTACCCTCGAAAGCATGGAGCTCGAGAAACTGAAGCTCGAGAGCCTGAAGAATGACCTGCGCACGTTCTATCATGAGCTCCGGAATGGGTGGCCGTTCCGCTACACGGAAACGATAAGGCTCGTGATCAAGGAGGTTCTTGACCGTCACGCCTAGCGGTTCAACTCTCTCGCGACGGGGGGTGCAGTCAAGTGCTGCGCCCCTCCTTTCATTTCCAGAACGAGAATTGTCGTCCAAGACAGGTTTTTTTCAATAATGTCTCATGCTCCATACACCCTCTAGACAAAATCATTTTTTTTTGCTACCATGAGCGCGCAGAACATTACTCGGAACAGGCGCGTTATAATCCTTGCGGGCAGCTCCATCGCGCCGCTGCAATTCTTTTTATCAATCACTTAACTTACAGCCGCTACACCTTTCTTTATCCTTTGTACGTGTATGTGTAGAACGCAACATATTGCCTCTTTGGCATATTACACAGCATCCCTAAAGGCACATCGAAACATGAGCGGAACAGCAGAAAAAGAACTCCATTGAACTTAAAATCAAGCAGGTGTTCCTGGACGCCAAAAGCAAGGCGCAGGAAACGCTTGATGCGGCAGCAAAAAAAGCCGAATCCATCGTCAGCGACGCGCTCAGGGAGCGTAAAGAGCACGAACAGCAACTACGCAAACTTGAAGAACGCCTCTCTTCCAAAGAAGAGGGTGTTGAACGTCGCCGTCTTGAGGTTGAACAGGAGCGCAAGGGCGTTGAAACAAAAGTCGCAGAGGTTAAGCGCGTCCATGAACGCCTGGAAGAGCTCAAAAAAGAACACTCAACGGCGCTTGAGCGCGTCTCCCAGCTTACCGCCGAGGAGGCAAAAGCCCAGCTTATCGCGAACGTTGAGAAAAAATAGCGTATTCAGAAACTGGAGCTTTTCGGGAGAGAAGAACTTGAACGCAAGGCGCGAAATATTCTCTCAACCATCATTCAGCGCGTCGCCTCTTCCACCGCTTCCGAGGTAACCACCTCCACTGTTTCCATCCCGTCTGACGACATCAAAGGGAAAATTATCGGAAAAGAAGGCCGCAATATCCGCGCGCTTGAGCGCGCGGCGGGCGTGGAAGTGATTATTGACGACACCCCCGGCGCGGTTCTCATTTCCAGCTTTGACCCGGTCAGGCGCCAAATTGCGCGTATCGCGCTGGAAAATTTGATTCTTGACGGCAGAATCCAGCCCGCCCGCATTGAGGAGACCGTGGAGAAAGCAAAACTGGATGTGGAAAAAATGATGAAAGAAGCGGGAGAGACCGCAATGTATGAGGTGGGTGTTTTTGATATTGACCCGCGGTTGCTCATGCTTTTGGGACGCTTGCGTTTTCGCACCAGTTACGGTCAAAACGTGCTGCAGCATTCCATTGAAATGGCGCATCTTGCCGGCATGCTTGCTTCGGAATTGGGCGCGGACGTGCAAATCGCCAAAAAGGGCGCGCTCCTGCACGACATCGGAAAGGCGGTAGACCACGAAGTGCAGGGGACGCACGTGGAAATCGGGCGCAGGATTTTGCAGAAATTCAACGTGGATACGCGCATTATTCAGGCAATGCAGTCGCACCACGAGGAATATCCGTACGAAACGCTGGAGTCGGTCATTGTGCAAACAGTGGACGCGGTATCGGCTTCGCGCCCGGGGGCGCGGAGAGATTCCATAGAGAACTATTTGAAGCGTCTGGAAGACCTGGAGCGTATCGCCAATACGTTTGATACGGTGGAGAAGTCGTATGCCATTCAGGCAGGGCGTGAGATCCGCGTGTTTGTTACTCCGGAAAAAATAACGGACGTGGAGGCAAAAACGCTTGCGCGAAATATCGCCGACCAGATTGAGCGGGAGTTGAAATACCCGGGCGAGATAAAGGTGCATGTCATCCGCGAAACGCGCGTGGTGGAATACGCCCGGTAGTGAAAATGCGACTTGTGATTATGTTCCACTATGTGTATATATTGCGGAGCATAAAAGATAATAACTTTTATATTGGTTATACTATTCATCTCCGGAAAAGACTCGCGGAACATAATCACGGAGCGGTTGTCTCAACAAAACCATACGTTCCTTGGAAACTTATTCACTACGAAGCATATCGCAATGAAAAAGATGCGAGGCGCAGAGAAAAATATCTAAAAACCAGCCAGGGCAGTCGTTTGTTAAAACGCATGTTAAAAGAATATCTTTATCACGACAACCGATAGTCGCATTTCTACTACCGGGTACGCCCGGTAGTGAAGGAAAATGAGACAGGTTGTTAGGTTGTTAGGTTGTTAGGTTGTTAGGTTTTTAGCTTACTGAAAAGTAAAAGCGCCGCGGGTACGTGATACCGTTGGCGCTTTCGACAAAGTTCGCTGAAGCTACTTGCCACTTTTACGGACGGCGGCGAACCGGGAGAGTTTGCCCCAGTTCATCACCCCGTACCAGTCGAGGCACAGGATGCGCGACGAACTGCTTCCGAGGAGACATGAGACGAGGGAGCGGCGGAGCCAGTGCCGTAAGACGGAACCCAGCGCCACGATTGGAAACTCGCGCTGCACGTCGGGATACTTCCGGCCAAAGGCGAGAAGCTCGCGAAGCTCGGCGGGGCGGTAAGGCATCTCGTCGAGTTTCTCGAGCACGTCATTGCTCGAGATCACATTGAAGTGGATGAGTTCTACTATGACGTCGGTTTCCCCCGTCCGCTCGGTGGGGAAGTTCTTCGTCGTGATTTCACCGTCCACCTTGTCGTACTGTCCAAGCCTCACTGCACTCTCGACGCTCATCTCGTAGTCCACAGAGAGGGGGTATTCCATGACGGTTTTCCTTTCGTTGGCTACCCTATTGCAGTTTTAGAAAACAAAGTTTTTATTTTCTAAAAACTGCAATGGATAGGCGCGACAAGTAGCGATATGCAAGAACCATTTTCTATCAGTTGCATTATAACAAAACATATCTTGTTTGTCAAGCATAAGACGCCTATCCACACCCTTGAAGGCATGTCTTGAAAAGTCCTTGAAATACAATGTATAATGTGGAAAAGGTCGAATACCAGTCATTTAGCACTTCAGTAAACTATGAATAAAGCAGATCTCGTAGACAAGGTGCATGAGAAGCTTGGAGGCACAAAAACCGCTTCGGAAGACGTGGTAGAGACCGTTTTTGGGAATATCACCTCTTCGCTCAAGCGCGGAGAAGATGTTTCTATTGCAGGATTTGGCGTATTCGCGGTGCGTCAGCGCGCCGCGCGCGAAGCGCGCAACCCGCGCACGGGCGAGATGGTACACGTGGTTGCGACGCGCGTGCCGAAATTCCGCGCAGGAAAAGCGTTAAAAGACGCGGTAAAACAGTAAAGAAATTACGTCTGCCGGCAGATGTAATAAAATAAACCATACGCGCCCTCCCGGGCGCGTATGGTTTTTCTGAACATCATCTCCCATACCGCGCCGCAAGCACTGCAAGCGTGCCGTTACTCACTTCCCCGTCTATTTCTTCCCCTTCCGCCGCGTGCGCAATCTCTTCTGCGTAGCGCTTCTGAAACGCGCGCACCGCGCGCGCAGTGCAGGAGCCGTAACTTCCGATAATGGGACAACCGGCAAGCGTAGCTCCCTCGGGCGGATACAGTCCTTCGCGCGCAAGCGCAATCTGTAGCGCAAAAACATCCGCGCTTCCTTTCATACCGGAGCGCATGGGGTGTTTCCACAGGTACGGAAGGAGAGCGGAACCGTGTGATTGTGGCGGCCCGTCGTAACTCGGCTCAAAAAATTTCTTCACTCCGCGATAGGTCTGAAACGCCATTTCATTTAAAAACGCCTCGCGCACCTCCGGCGCCTGCAATTGCGGTTCATAGATATAACCGTATTCAGTAAGCGCTACGGCGCTTTTTAGCGAGCCGTTTGAGCCGATGGCGATAAGCTCCTGGTCTTCCACAATACCGTCCTGTTCGGGAGGAAAATTGCTTTGTGTCACAAATGGCGCGAGTGCCGCGCGCATGTTTTCGGCAACCGCACGGCTG
>JACPCQ010000001.1 GCA_016179715.1 Parcubacteria group bacterium | reverse complement strand
GGATAAACTCGGAGCACCTAGCCACGACTGTATATCCCTTGCCTTTTGGTCACTTGAATCCGACAACTCTAACAAGATTTTCCGTTTTTTTTGTACCATGTCTCATTCCTCCCTTCCAATTGCATGGTACAGCCAATTTATAAAAATAACAAATATATCATTTCTTGCATACCATTCCTCGAGCAACTCACACTAAACATGCCAACTACTTAGTTGCCTTGCCCCACCTGTGGCAGAGCGAGACATTGACTTTTCCTACGTGGTGCGCAGGGAGGGATTCCGCTTCGCCGCGTCTGACGCGGCTTCGCTAGAACCCTATAAAATTTCCCCGACCCCCGTCTCGGACACCCCCGGTTTCCGACGGCCTTCGGCCTGCCTTCCGACTCGGGGAAATTTTGGTTCGAATCCTCTAATTCATCAAAGTTAAAATTTTTTTAACCATCAGAAGATGGCAAAATTTTGTGCGCAGGGAGGGATTCGAACCCCCGTAGCCCGAAGGCGCGAGATTTACAGTCTCGTGCAATTGACCGCTCTGCCACCTGCGCAATAAATAAGATGCTGCAACTACCCTAGTATACCACACCGCCTCCGTCAAACGGAGGCGGTATATTTTTCCACAAAAATATTTTATGGCGGGATTATGAAGAAACTGCCGTTTTCTCCTTTACCACTTCTTTCTTGCGCGCCGAAGAATTTTTTTTCATCGTGCTCTCAAACACGAATTCCCCATTTTTTATACCAATGGTTATCGTGCCGCTTTGTTTTCCGCCTCCTATCATGTAGGATGCAAGCGGATTTAAAATCTTAGTCTGAATCAATCGTTTAAGGGGGCGGGCGCCGTAGTGCGCATTATAACCGCTTCGCGCAAGTTCCGCGCGAGCGGCAGGCGTGATGGACAATATTATCTCTTTTTCCGCGAGCCGCTTTGTTACCCGCTCAAGCTGAATCTCCACAATTCGTTCAAGATTTTTGGGCGTGAGCGTGTTAAAGATAATAATCTCATCCAGCCGATTCAGAAACTCGGGACGAAAACGCCGCTCAAGCGCGTGATAAATCTTACTTTTCAACTCCTCCTGTTCTTTGCGCTCGCTATCCACCGTCTCCTCCGAAAATCCGATTGCTCCCATCTGTTGCACAAATTCCGAGCCCACATTTGAAGTCATGATGATTACCGCGTTGCGGAAATTAACATGGCGTCCCTTTGCATCGGTTAATCTCCCGTTATCCAGAATTTGCAGCATGATATGAAATACTTCCGGATGCGCTTTTTCTATCTCGTCAAAGAGTATCACCGAATACGGCCGGTGCCGGATAAGCTCGGTAAGCTGTCCGCCCTCTTCATATCCCACATATCCCGGCGGAGAGCCGATAAATTTGGATACCGCGTGGCGCTCCATGTATTCGGACATATCCACGCGGATAAGCGCTCGCTCATCATTAAACAAAAATTCCGCAAGCGCGCGCGCAAGTTCGGTCTTCCCCACTCCCGTAGGGCCGAGAAAAATAAAAGAGCCTACCGGACGGTCTTCGTCCGCAATTCCTACGCGCGATCTGCGTATCGCATCGGCAACTTTTACAATAGCTTCATTTTGTCCGACAATGCGTTTTTGTAACGTATCTTCCGTGCGCGCGAGTTTTTTCATTTCTTCTTCCAGCATGCGTTTGATGGGGATGCCGGTCCAGCGCGAAACTACCAAAGCAATATCCTCTTCGTTTACCTCCTCTTTTAAAATACGGCGGGACTCCTGAAGTTTGCGCAATCGCGCCTCCTCCGCACGA
The DNA here is from genome assembly GCA_016179715.1 of Parcubacteria group bacterium. Taxonomy (GTDB): domain Bacteria; phylum Patescibacteriota; class Minisyncoccia; order JACPCQ01; family JACPCQ01; genus JACPCQ01. The sequence goes on along the minus strand of JACPCQ010000001.1, from coordinate 4,332 downwards.
AGCTGTTTTTCCAACTCCGGAATTCTCCCATAGCGAATTTCGGCAACGTGGCTGAAGTCTGCTTGCCGTTCCGCATTGTCCGCCTCTTGACGCAATTGCTCCAGGTCCTTTTTAATATTTCGGGCTGCCTGAATTATTTCTTTCTCATTTTTCCACCGCAATTCAAGGCCGGAAGTGCGTTCTTTAAGCTCGTCAATTTCTTTTTGAATTTTTTTGATTTTTGCCTTGGATTTTGGACCTCCCTCGTTCTTCAAGGCCTGTTTTTCTATTTCAAGACGCATGCTTTCTCGGCGCGCAATTTCCAAGTCGTTGGGCATGCTGTCCAATTCAAGACGCAACGCGGAAGCCGCTTCATCAATTAAATCCACCGCCTTGTCCGGAAGAAAACGGTCGGTAATGTAACGACTGGAAAGCTGCACTGCGGACTGTATGGCATCGTCGGTAATACGAATCCCGTGATGGAGTTCGTATCTGCCTTTTAATCCCCGCAAAATCGCAACTGCATCATGCACAGACGGCTCTTCCACATATACCGGTTGAAAACGTCTGGTAAGCGCGGGGTCCTTCTCAATGTGTTTTTGGTATTCACGAAGCGTCGTGGCGCCTATTGCATGGAGCTCGCCTCTTGAAAGCGCGGGCTTTAACATGTTGGAGGCGTCAATTGCTCCCTCTGCCGCGCCCGCGCCCACCAGCGTATGCAGCTCGTCAATAAACAAAAGCACCTTGCCCTTTGCCTGCGCGACATCCCGCATGACGGTTTTCAGACGCTCTTCAAATTCTCCGCGATATTTTGTCCCGGCAAGAAGCGCTCCCAAATCCAATGACACAAGTTCTTTGTCTTTTAACGACTCCGGAACGTCGGCGTTAGCAATGCGCACCGCAAGCCCTTCCACAATTGCGGTCTTCCCCACTCCTGCTTCCCCAATAAGCACCGGGTTATTTTTTGTGCGCCGCGACAACACCTGCATAATCCGCCGAATTTCCGCCTCGCGGCCGATTACCGGGTCAAGCTTGTCCTCGCGCGCAAGCTGTGTAAGATTGCGCGCGTACTTTTCCAGCGCGCGCGTAACAATACGTTTCCCTTTGACCCCCTCTACATCTATTGTTCCTTCTGCGCCGCGCACTTCCCGCAACACTCGCATAACCTGTTCTTTTTCTATGCGTGCGCCGGAAAGAAACATGCGCGCGCGGGAAGCCGTATCTAAGAGCCCCAAGAAGAGATGTTCGGAAGAAACAAATTCGTCCCCCAGCGCGCGGGAAGCCTTATGCGCGCTTTCCAGCACCTTGCCCACCTCCGGAGCAAGGTACATCTGCATGGACGGCATCATAACATTGGATCGCGTTCCGGTATCCAGCGCGTTCATCACCATGTCGGTAAGCATTGTGATATCTACGTCTAACCGTTCCAGAATCGGAAGCACCACGCCGTCATCCTGCAACAGCAGCGCACCCAAAAGATGCGTTGCGTCAATCTGATTTTGTCCGCGCTCTATCGCAAGCTCATGTGCTCTACGAATCACCTCTTGCGCGCGGGGAGTAAAATTTGAAAATGGAGGCATAAGATAAATTTAAAAGTCAAAATGAAAAATTAAAAATAAAAGATTATTGACTTGGCCTTTCACCCAATACAACGTCCACAGCAAGCGTTTTGTTATCCCGCATAACATTCAATCGCACCGTCTCGCCCACCTCGTGTTCCAATATAAGCTCGGCAAGTGAACGTTTTTCAGTTACCCGTTCTCCGGCAAACTCAAGGATGATGTCCCCCTCGGTAAGACCCGCTTTTGCGGCCGGGCTGTTGGGAAGCACTGCCGGGTCGGTTTCTGAACGCACAAGCAAAGCTCCGTAATTGACCAAAAACTTGCGCTCTTCCTTTATGCGGTCATTCAACACAATATAGCGCACACCAAGAAACGGATATTGGATTCTTCCTACCGTACGAACGTCTTCCACCGCTTTTTTGGCCAGATTAATGGGCAGCGCAAATCCTACATTTTGCGCTCCCTCCGCGACCGCGGTATTAATGCCGATTGCTGCTCCCACAAGGTCCAAAAGCGGCCCGCCGGAATTTCCCGGATTAATTGCGGCGTCGGTCTGAATAAGGCCCTGCAGCGTTTCTGTGCTCGCGCCGCCGGACGCAACCACGGTGCGCTGCAACCCCGATACGACTCCGACAGAAACGGTGTTACGAAACTCGCCAAGCGCGTTTCCGATCGCAATAACATTTTGGCCCACTTTAATGGAATCAGAGTCGCCAAACGAGATAAACGAAAATTTCCGATCGGCAGTACGCACTTTCAATACGGCGATATCATAAATGGGATCCCGTGCCAATACGTCAACGTCCAGTCGAGATTCGTCATTCAGTATCATGGTGTATGTTGCTTTGGTGTCGGCAACAACATGGCGATTTGTAAGAATCAGGCCATCCGCAGAAACAAAGAATCCGGTTCCGCTGGAAACTTCTTGCTTTTGCGTACCATTTTGACGCAGCTGCGGCACCAAGAAATCACGCAAAATATCAGGCGGAAAAAATTCTTTCAACGGCGAGTTTTCTCCAAACGGGTCAACATAGACGCGCTCCAGTACCGGAATATCTTTTGTGGCAATCACGCTGCCCACTGCCGGGGATACCGTCGAAACCGTTTCCACCACAAGATCCTCCTGTGTGATAACACGGACGGCTTCTTTCTCCTGCCCGTCAGATCCCGCAGCCGCAGCCGTAGCGCTTTGCGGTTCGGCCGGCACAACTTTCTCTATTGTCTTCTCTACAACCCGATGAACCGTATCGGTTATCGGCACGGGACCCTGCGCGACAAGCGTTACCGTAACAATACCCGTAACCAGTGAGGTCATAAAACTCACCAGCAATACCAGTAATACCAATTGTGTTTTGGAAAGCTGTTCCATACGCATAAGATATCCCGCCCAAAAACCGATAAAGCCCCTATCCTTATATTATACAATACAAAACATTTTGCCGCAAGCGCAAGTCATTACGTTACGGCTTCCACTCGTTCTACACCATGCACGTGGCTTTTAAGCGTCTCTTCTATTCCAGCTTTGAGTGTCAGCTCCGAGAGTGGACAGCCAACACATGTCCCCTGAAAACGAATTTTTACCACTCCGTCTTTAAATCCCACATATTCAAGAGAACCCAGATGCATAGCAAGCAGAGGCTTGATTTCGGTTTCAAGCACCTTCTTGATTTCATTTTCAGTTGTATTTTTCAGAGACCGACGACCCATATCAACAAGCTAATAAGCTAACAAGCTAACAAGCTAACAAGCTAACAACCTAACAAGCTATGCCTTTATATTATAACGTACAAACGTCGCTTCCACCTCCGCCCAGTCAATATTTCTGAAAAATGCGTCAATATACGCTTTGCGCGCCGTCGCGTAATCGATAAAGTAGGCATGTTCATAAACATCCATGACCAAGAGTGCCGCCATATTCCACACCCCTCCTTGGTTGTGCGCGTCGCACACCACATTACGCAGTCGTTTTTCGTCCATATCATACCCGAGCACTACCCATCCGCGCGCGGCCATGCCGGAGGCACGGAATTCCTCCTCCCATTTCTCATAAGAGCCAAAGTCGCGGGCCAGCAGTTCGCGTACCCGATCCGGAACTGCGTTTCCGCCCGAGATCATGTTCGCAAAATACCCTTCGTGGAGCTTCACGCCGTTAAGCGCGAATGTCTCCTCCCGTTTTAACTCGCCGAACTCACTGTATGTTGCATTTGCCGCGGACTTGTCGGCCTGTGCAAGCTTTTCCTCTATCTCCCCCGTCTTCTTCACATAACCCGCATAGAGCACGTCGTGGTGCTCTTTTAACTGCTTCTCGGACAGTCCGTCCAGTGACGTATATTTTAGCGGTTTTACTTCACGTGTCATAATTTTAAAAGCTAACAACCTAATAAGCTAACAACCTACGGATATATTTGTTTCCCCTCTTCATCTATCAAAATAATCGCCTTGGTCGGACAGGATTGCGCGGCAAGAAGAATTGTCTCATTGTCCGCCGCGTTCTGGTCAACCACATACGCGATATTTTCTTCATCCAACTGGAATACCCCGGGCGCAATTGCGACGCATGAGGCCGCCCCAATGCATAAATCGCGGTCCACGTATATCTTTGCGATCTTCGGCGGAGAATTTTTTTGCGTTGATTGCTGATTGTCAGGCATACAAGCTATTACCCATAATATTTGTCAACATAAAACCGGATGAGCTGCTCAATTTCCGTTTTTGTCTCTTCCGAACTGGCTACCCCGACTTTTAATTTCTGCTGCACCTCCTCAAGCGACTGCGCGCCTTCCAGCACCGC
>JACPCQ010000046.1 GCA_016179715.1 Parcubacteria group bacterium | reverse complement strand
GAAGGAACGAAGTCCGGTGCCCACTGCCGTGCGCCGCCGTCAAAGGCGGGCGTCGGAAGCGTCTCGAAATCAGTCGGGCTTTGAGTGGCGGGATTCACCACCACTTCGCCGTTCTTTCTCCAAGCGACTCCTGGAGCGTGAGCAGGGTTGAGCGTTGCCGCGAGTTGTTGAAGCGGCTGAAAGCCCTCCCGGTACACGATAGCGTCACAGTGGTCGAAGAACTCCGCGAACTCGGGCAACTGGAAGACGCCCGTAACGCGCGACCAGAAGTTCCCGCCGAGCACTACAAGTGTCTCAGGTAGGGCCTTTTTGATCATCCTGGCAAGAATGCAGCTCTGGATGAGCTGCCGTTCGTCAGCAACGCTGATGCCATAGACGTCCGGCCGGAAATTGAATGTGAGAGGAACTTCTTCCATCTGGAAATACTCATACCACATGTTTTGTTCGCGCCAGTGGACAGCTTCTAGCACGCCCCTTACCGTTCCGTCGTAGTGCGCGGATACGTAAAAGACGTTATTACGTTCCACCGAGAAGGCATCTCTTTCGGCCCATGAATTGCGTGGGGCGGATGCATGGAACGATAAGAGGCGGAGCAAATCACGGTTGACACGGCGGTTGTGAATATTACTCTCTTCCCCTCGGGCGACCTCAATGCACCTTTGTGCCATACTCCTTCCTCTGGGTGTGGAGTTGAGATGTCTGACCGCTCCTCTCTCGAGCACGTATTCCAATCCGATGATATGTCCATAGCGTTGCACCACCTCGTGCCCATCGCTACGAAGTACGGCGGCGAGTTGCGCGACCCCGGCTGGTAAATGCCAGACAGATGAAACCGGCGGGTAGTTTAGTAACACTCTCCGGCTTCGGAACATTGCGAGCACGAACAACATCGGCTCGGTCTTTACCCCCGCCCCGTCTCGCAGCGAGATATGGTAGCGGCGAGAGGGCTTGGTCGGTATGTGTGTCCAGCCGATCTCTGCCCTGCGCACCACCGTTATCGGGCTGTCGGAGGGGACTTTAAAAGTTCGCGATTCCCCGTAGTTTACTCTGGCGCTCCCGGATGGGAGCTCCACGTAGGTCTCTGCCTGCCGCGCGCTGTAATCCATCCCGCGCACGGTGAGCGAGTAGCTCGTCCGTACGGAGAAATTGGCAGCGAGAAGCAGAACGAGCGCGACACAAAGAGTTGAACGGTTCACAGGAACCTCCTTTCAAAGTTGGGTGTTTGTCCTATTTTTTCTTGGAAAAGAGCGGTTTCGTATGTTAAAAATGTTGGCATGTTTCCTGCTTGGTGTCAAATTTCTGCGTGGGTAGATTTTGGTGGCGGGGTATAGTAGGATGAGAATAGATGCGAGTATTCTCATGTTGCCTGTTGCGATCAGGCAACACATCCCGTTAGGAACTGCGCTGCTGACGGGACAAAGGTCTTTATTATTATCCATTTATCATTTTTTATGAACGCAAAAGAAATTGTCTGGATTATTATCGCGATTGTGGTGATCGGCGGCGGATGGCTGCTGCTTCGCGACACTACGCCGGCCGATACCAGCCCGATTAAAATCGGCTTCATCGGCCCGCTCACAGGGGATGCGGCGAGTATCGGGGAAAACGCGCGCGCCGCGGTGGAAATTGCTGTTGAAGAAGTTAATGCCGCGGGCGGCATTAATGGCAGGCCGCTTGAAGTGATTTATGAAGACGGGCAATGTAACGGCGCTGTCGCGAGTAATGCGGCGAACAAACTTATCAATATAGATAGAGTGCCGGTCATTCTTGGAGGCGCATGTTCGGGTGAGACGTCTGCATTTGCCGGAGCGGCGGAACAGTCACGGACCGTAACACTTTCTTATTGTTCTTCTGCCCCTGCGATTTCACAGGCGGGGGATTATATTTTCAGAGACTATCCCTCGGATACGTTCCAGGGCGCTTTTGCGGCGAAGTACATGACGGAAACACTGGGAACGCAGAATGTCGCTATACTCTACGCAAAATCGGATTGGGGAAACGGTATTAAGGACGTATTCCGTCGAGAATTTGAGGAAATGGGCGGCAATGTTGTTGCCGAAGAGGGATACGAGCAGACAAGCCGGGACCTTCGTTCCCAACTGACAAAGATAAAAGCGGCAAACCCGGAAGCGGTATATTTTCTGGGATACACCGAAGCGTCTATCCCGGGCCTGAAGCAGGCGAAAGAACTTGGTTTGAATGTCCCGTTGTTTGGGGGAGACGCGTGGGATGATTCAAAAATCTGGACTGATACAGGGCCGGCAGGAGACGAAGCAATGTATTCTATAGTATACGCTCCGCTGAACGAAGAGTTTCGTATAAAGATGAAAGACAGAGTAGGAACCAATGAGATTACCATATGTTCACCGCAGGCATATGATGGAGTTAAAGTCCTCTCGCAGGTTATGGAGAAAGTCGGTACAGATTCCGAAGCAATTAAGAACGAGCTCTACAACACGATATATGCCGGAGGCGTTTCGGGAGACCGTATAGAGTTTGACGAAAACGGTGATTTGGTCGGCGCAAACTACATTGTAAAGAAAGCAATGAACGGGGTAGCGGAACCTGTACAGTAGCATTGGCATGCACATGACGGAAACCCAAAACCGGCCGAAAGGCCGGTTTTGGGTTTAGTTGAGCAGAGAGCGCGAGAACGCTATACTTGGGACAATGGATTTGTTTGTGCAACTGACTATCAATGGCGTTATCGCCGGAGCGATATACGCACTGATTGCACTCGGGTTCGCGCTTATCTTTGGCGTCACAAAATTCTTTAACCTCGCGCACGGAGCAGTGGCTGTGGTCGGCGGATATGCCGCCTTTTTCTTTTTGGAACATGCCGGGCTTGGCGTGCTGCCGGCAGCCGCGCTTGCCGTGTGTGTTGCCGGTATGGTCGGTTTTGCGCTTCATAAAACGGTGTTCCTTCCGCTTCGCCGGCGCCAAGCAACAAACCTCGTGCTACTCATTGCCGCGTTGGGGCTGCTGACAGTCATTCAGGCGCTTATCGCAATGTTTTTTGGTTCGCAATTCCATCCGCTCTCGCAATTTGCCGGCGCGCAGGAAGTGTACCGGATCGCGGGAGGCGCCATAACACTCGTCCAACTTATTATTATCATATCAGCACTCGCTGTTTTCGGGCTCCTGACGCTCTTTCTGAAAAAAACCAAGTTCGGCAAGGCGGTCAAAGCCATCGGAGACGACGAGGAAGTGGCGCAAATTGTCGGCATCAATACGCATGCCATCATCGGCTATGTATTTTTTATCGGCTCGGCCATCGCCGGACTTGGCGGAGTGCTGGTGGGGTTTGACACCGGTATTGAGCCGACCATGGGGCTTTCGCTTCTGCTCAAGGGTATTATTGCCGCCATTGTCGGCGGGGTAGGCAGTCTGTCCGGCGCGGTGCTCGGCGCGTTTTTATTAGGACTTGCGGAGAACCTCGGCATCTGGCACATTTCGGGCGAGTGGAAAGACGCGATTGCATTCGGGATACTTATCTTTTTTCTTATCTGGAGACCGCGCGGAATATTGCCGAGATAATATTTATGGAGTACGTCATACATTTGAGCATTGTTTCGGGCATCGTCGCCATTCTTGGCATGAGCTTGAACTTGATTGTTGGCTACACGGGGTTGTTGTCCGTGGCGCACGCGGCGTTCTATGGAATCGGCGCGTATGTAACCGCCATATTGCTTGCCGGTTTTGGGGTGAATTTTTTTCTCGCGCTCCTGTTGGGCATGGCGCTTGCCGCGGCCGTAGCACTGCTTATCGGTCTTGTGTTGAGCCGCTTTGATGACGACTATTATGTATTGGCGTCGCTGGGGCTGAACATCATCATCTACAGCGTTTTTTTGAACTGGAATACCCTGACGCGCGGGCCGCTCGGCATCCCCGGCATTTCCCGTCCGGAACTCGGCATCGGAGGTTATAGATTCGGGCTGACGTCCAATTTCTCGTTTCTTGTGCTGACACTGCTGTGTGCGGTGCTCGTATATCTTGCCGCACGCTTTATTACGCGTTCCTCTTTCGGCAGAGTGCTGATGGCTATCCGCGAAGATGAGCAGGCGCTTCAAGTATTCGGGTACCGCACGGTCTACTATAAACTGGCAATCTTTGTGATTGGTGCCGTCATGGCGGCTGTCGCCGGCGCGCTGTTTGCTTCTTACATCACCTTTATTGACCCGACGTCTTTCATGCTGCGCGAATCCATTTTTATGCTCTCCGTGATTATTCTGGGCGGGCTTGCCAATACGAACGGCGCCGTTGCCGGCGCGGTGATACTCGTGGTGCTTCCGGAGCTTTTGCGTTTTGTCGGGCTTCCTTCAAACATCGCCGCACAAATGCGTCTGCTGCTTTATGGTTTGGCATTGGTGCTTTTGATGATATATCGCCCGCAGGGGTTGTTCGGAAAGTACCGGCTATGACGCTCGGTTTATGATTGAGGAGTGATATATTTACAACGATTTATTATGGAAGAAAATATCCTTGAGATAAAACGGCTCACCAAACACTTCGGCGGCGTGCATGCGGTGCAAAACCTGTCCGTTGTTTTTGCGCGCGGCGCTATCACGGGTATTATCGGGCCGAACGGGTCGGGTAAAACCACATTGGTCAATCTTCTAACCGGTATGCTTCCGATGGACGGAGGGGTTATTGTTTCGGACGGCGCGACATTGCGGCGGATGAGGGCGCATGAGGCGCGATTCTACGGTATCACGCGCACGTTTCAGAACATACGGCTTTTTGAACAGATGACGGTATTGGACAATCTCTTGGTGGTGCTGACGGAACGGCGCGTGTTCGCTTCGCTTTTTGAGCGCCACGGCGCATATCATCTGAAAAAAGCGGAAGCGCTGCTGCGGCAGGTCGGTTTGTGGGAGAAGCATAACGAACTTGCCCTGCATTTATCCTATGGCCAACGCAAGCTGCTGGAAATCGCGCGGGCGATTGGCACTGATGCGCGCGTTTTTCTTTTTGATGAGCCGTTTGCCGGACTCTTCCCGGAGATGCGGGAGATTGTTAAGCGGCAACTGGAAGCATTGCGCGAGCAGGGCGCGGCGGTGCTTTTGATTGAGCACAACACGGAACTTATCCGTCAACTTTCCGATTATGTCGTGGTGCTTGATAGCGGGAAACTGCTTGCGGAAGGGAAACCGGAAAGCGTATTGCGGCGTCGGGATGTTCTGGAAGCGTATCTGGGGGAATAGGTTTCAAGTTTAATCGTTTAGTCATAAATCATAAATCCAAAACGTGAATCAAGACATTCTCTTACAACTGCAAAACGCGTCTGTGTCATACGGCGGTGTCAAGGCGCTTGACGGGATTGATATTGCGCTTGATGAAGGGGAAATTATAGCGTTGGTCGGTCCGAATGGCGCGGGGAAGTCTACGATACTCAAAGCGATTTTTGGCCTCGTGCCGCTGGATGGCGGGAAGTTTTGCTGGCACGGACAGCAAGTTTTGCCGCGGCCGCACGAGATGGTGCGGCGGGGCGCGACGTTTGTTCCGCAGGGTCGGCGCGTCTTTTCGCGCTTGACGGTTGAAGAAAATCTTGAGACCGGCGGATTTGTGGTGGCCGACAAGCAGGAATTGCGGAGGCGCATGAAAGAAATGATGGAATTTTTTCCGGTGCTTGGCCGCAAGCGCCGCGTAAAATCCGGCACACTCTCGGGCGGGGAGCAGCAGATGCTCGCGCTGGCCCGCGGGCTTATGACAGACCCGAAGGCGCTGTTGTTGGACGAGCCCTCGCTTGGTCTTGCGCCAAAAATCGTCAAAGAAGTTTTTGCGAAAATCAAGGAGATAAACGAAAAACATAAAACCGCGATTATGGTGGTTGAACATAACATCAAATCGTTGCTTGATATAGCCAGTCGCGGCTATGTTTTAGACAAGGGGAAAATCATAGCAAGAGATACTTCGCAGTATCTTTTGGAAAGCGATATCTTGGAGAGGGTATTTATGGGAAAGTAAGTTCAGGAAAAAACATTCTCACATTCTGCAGAATGTGAGAATGTTTTTAAGAGTGCGTATGTACAAGAAAACGGTATGGCATGCTTGCAACAAGATCAACCTGTCTATTATACTGCGATAAACAAAAGAGTTCTTATTAGAGGAGGTGATGGCGTGGCGAAAGCAGAGAGGAAGAAGTATCCCAAGAGTGGACAGAACATTTTCGGTGTAAGGGGGCAAGGGACATGTAATGAGTGCGGTTGCTTGATGAGCAAGCAGCATCTGGATTTGCACAGGAAAAAATGTCCAGGCGTACGCGCTAAAAACGGCCGCCGGAGAAAGTGACTGGAGGCTCGGCATCATCTTTAATCTTCAGTGAACCGCAGCTGCCAAGCTCGGGATCTCTCGGGGCGCGACCGGCTACTCTACCGCTTGTTTGAACTTATTCCCGGGGCGCTTACCTGGATAACACTGCTTGGCGTTGTCTTTTTTTCGTGGTTTTGGCCTTTTGGAACGGCAATATTTATTATTGCCTTTGATGTTTACTGGCTGGTAAAAACCGCATATCTTTCCGCGCATCTGCGCGCAACGTGGAAGCGCATGCGCCGTTCACTAAAAGTAAATTGGCGCGAGAGGGTCGCAGAACTCGGAGAAAAATCAGATACGCTTTGGCAGTGCATCTTTCTTCCCATGTATAAAGAAGAGCGCGTTGTCGTGGAGGGAGCCGTGGCGTCGTTGATGCGTTCAGAATGGCCGAAAAATCGGATGATTGTTGTTCTGGCAACCGAAGCGCGCGCCGGGGAGAACGCACAGCAACTTGCGCGAGAATTACAAAGCCGTTATGGGAGCCTGTTTGCGGAATTTCTTGTTACTGTCCATCCGGACAAGCTTTCCGGCGAGATCCCCGGAAAAGGGTCAAACACTGCCTATGCAGCGCAGATTGTAAAAAGCGATATTATTGATAGAAAGCACATTCCGGTGGAGCGGGTGCTTGTTTCTTCGTTTGATATTGACACGCAAGTTCCTGCGCAGTATTTTCATTGTCTTGCGTATTATTTTTTGACAACGCCAAACCCGCATCAGGCTTCTTATCAGCCTATCCCGGTTTACAGCAACAATATCTGGGACGCTCCCGCGGTTTCGCGCGTGGTAGCGATGTCGGGCACGTTTTGGCAGATGATGCAGCAGGCACGTCCGGAACGCCTCACCACGTTTTCTTCG
>JACPCQ010000045.1 GCA_016179715.1 Parcubacteria group bacterium | reverse complement strand
TGGTGGAACCGACTAAAGGCCGCTCTTATGTGCGTTATGGTGAGTAAATAAGCCAGCACCGCAAACCACACAAAGACGATGGTTGCAACTTCAATACCATAGGCAGCTTGGACAAAAAACGGCGTTGTCGGCCCAACCACCTGTGTAAAGATGCTTAAGAAAAACACGGTCACTTTCGGATTTAGTACATTCGTTAAAAAGCCGTTCCCAAGCGCCTGCCTTGCCGGTATTTTCTTGCGTTCTCCCAAGACTTGTACCGCCAGTATTTGTTTATCGGATTTCTTTGTTCGCAGTAACGCAATGCCAAGATATATCAGATATGCCGCTCCGGCATACTTGATAATTGAAAAAAGCAGTATGGACTGCGAAACGATGAAGCCGATACCCACCAAGGTATAGGCAACATGGACCAGCATCCCGAGACCGACCCCCAGCGCGGTAAAGAACCCGGCCCTTCTTGAAGACAGCAGGCTGTTTTTTACCACAACGACAAAATCAGGCCCCGGACTCATTGCCCCCAAGAAACCTATGATGCCGATAGTAATAAATCCAAATGCAGTGTCCATAATTTTGCTCTTTGCGCTTTGAGATTTGATTTTTGTTTAGTATCCTTCCAGATTTTTTGCTTTATCGTGCTGGCGGATTTTTTCAATCGCTTTTGCTTCAATCTGGCGGATGCGCTCGCGTCGCGTCTCCTCGTATTACACTCGTCGGCTCTCCCCAGACACCTCTCGGTTTCTGGCGCCCCTCGACAAGCTCGGGGCCGTCTTCCTACACGGGGAAACTCCCGTTTCCCCGACCCCCTTTCCCGCGAGCGCTAGTACCCTTCCAGATTTTTTGCTTTATCGTGCTGGCGGATTTTTTCAATGGCCTTTGCTTCAATCTGGCGGATGCGCTCGCGGGTAACACCGAATTCTTTTCCCACTTCCTCAAGCGTGTGCGTAATTCCGTCATCCAGTCCGAAACGCATCCTTAAAATCTTCTGCTCTCTGGCGCTTAGGTCCAGCAAAATCTCGCGTACCTGATCGCGCAACAATCGCCGTGCGGCCTCTTGGGCGGGCGAGAGCATTTTTTCATCTTTTATGAATTCGCCGAGTGTGGAATCTTCTCCGTCCTCCCCCACAGGCGCTTCCAGCGACACTGTCTCCTGCGATATTTTCTGAATCTGGTGAATTTTTTCCACCTCCACTCCCATTTCTGCAGCAATCTCTCCGGCAAGCGGGTCCCGACCGAGGTCTTGTGTGAGCCTACGCACCACCTGTTGATATTTTGAGATTGTCTCTACCATGTGCACCGGAATGCGGATGGTGCGCGCCTGGTCCGCTATCGCGCGGGTGACGGCTTGCCGAATCCACCATGTCGCATAGGTAGAGAACTTGTATCCCCTGCGCCAGTCAAATTTTTCCACCGCGCGAAAAAGCCCGAGGTTCCCCTCCTGCACCAAATCCAGAAGCGTTAAGTTTGTGCGCCCGACATATTTTTTTGCAATGGACACTACCAAGCGCAGGTTTGCCTGCGCGAGTTTGCTTTTTGCGTCCTCGTCCCCCTGCTCAATGCGCTTGGCGAGTTCTTTTTCTTCGGCGGCGTTGATTAACGGAATACGCCCTATTTCGCGCAGATACATTTGTACCGAATCCGAAGAGAGATCCCGCGGTTCTTCGGGCGTTGATAGGCGTGTTTTTTCTTCCGAAATATCCAAGAGCCCGCCCCCCTCTAACACATCAATCCCCTCTTCCTGAAAACGGCCGTAGAGGTCCTCCAAAAAAATAATGTTTTCCTCAATGTGCGGAAATCGCTGCAATATCTCCGCGTACGTAACAAACCCGCGCAGACGCCCTTGACGCAGTAATTCCGTGACATGTTCTTCGCTAAACTCTTCGGCTTTGCGTTTTGCGGTAAATCTTCGCGCTGTTGGTTTTTGCGCAGTCCCTGTTGCCGCGCGCATCTTTTGTGATGATGCGGCGGGACGCGATGTCGCTTTCGGCGCAGTTTCCATTTTTGCCGATGACAAAGCGGAATCGCGACGCAGAGAATGCTTTTTTGCGGTCAGGCGCGCGCGCCCTGCGGATGCGGCGTCTTGGCGCTTTTTTACAGTTTTGCGGGTTGTTTTGCGGGAAGTCTGTTTTTTTTGCCTTTTTGCAAACTGTCGTTTTGCTGCCATGGTACTATAAAAAATAAAAACGATGTTGACCGGCTTGCCGCCCTGCCAGATAAGATTCGCCTCTACAACGAATCATGTGACAAAAGCAATTACCGTATCTTCTTGGAAAGTTCCTGAAACTCTTTGACGCGCTCGCGTACTTGGTCGTTTTTACCCGCAAGTTCAAGCGTGCGAATGTCCCTGCCCAGCACCGCAAGCCGCTCCCGCGCCTCTTGGCGTTCCAGCTCCGAAAAAAGCTGCGTGATTTCTTCGGTTAGGTCCCCCTCACCATAGAAGAGTTCCGACTCAAACGCAAGTTTCTGTGCGTAACGTTGATCGTTACCGGAGAGCGGTTTTCCTGATGACAATGCTTCAAGAAGCGCGCGACGCTCTTCGCGAAACAAGCTGTTTTTTTCTTCTTTTTGCGCAATTGCCGCGACGCCCTTCCAAAACGCAATACCCACCAGACGTTCTTCAAGCATATCCCGCCGTGTGCGTTTTTTCGTCTCCGCTTCTCCGGCGCCGCGTTCCTGCCGAAACACGCCAAAAAAACGTTTTCTGGAATTTTGCGCATATTTTGAAAGCTCTTCCCACAGCGCGTCTTCGCGCATTCCGACCCGATGCGCAATGGCGCGTACCCAAAACGCCCGGTCCACCGCGCCGGGCATGCGCACAATAAATGGAAGAAGTTTTGCCGCGGCATCACGCCAGACAAGATGTTCCTCTTGATGTTCTTTTTTGGCGAGCTGTTCTTCCAACAAGAACTCAAGAAACGGGCGCGACTGTGCGGAAGCCTTCTTCCATTGCTCCGCTCCTTCGCGCGCAACGTCGGCAGGGTCCCTGTCTTCCGGAAGCGTAATAACCCGGACATCAAACTGCTCTGCGAGCGCATCGGTAACACTGCGCTCTACCGCAGCCGTTCCGGCGCTGTCGCAATCAAACGCAAAAATTAGCGTATCCGCAATGCGCCGCACCGCGCGCAAGTGATCGGTGGTAAGGGCCGTGCCAGACACGGCCACCGCGTTGGCAACCCCGGATTGATGCGAGAGGATAACATCCATCTGTCCTTCAACGAGAATGCAAGCATTTTCTTTCCTGATGGCGATTTTTGCGCGGTCAAATCCGTAGAGTATTTTTGACTTGTTGTAGAGTAAGGTCTGCGGGGTATTGATGTATTTGCCTCCTTGAGCAGCCTCGTCAACCTGCTCCCCGGGAGCAACAAAGGTGCGACCGGAAAAACCTACAATCCTTCCGGTTGCATCTGCGAGCGGAAACATGATGCGGCCGCGAAAGCGATCGTGGTACCGTGCCCCACTCGGTCGCGCGGAAGCAACAGCGAGTCCGGAAGCAACAATCTCGGTATCGCGGTAGCCCTTGGCCCGCAGTCGGCCCAGTAACGCATCCCATGAACGCGGAGCGTAACCGATGCGAAATGTTTTGATGGTGTCTTCAGTAACGCCGCGCTCTTTAAGATACGCGCAGGCGGCCGGCTGCAGTATGAGCGCAGACTGGAAAAATGCTGTCGCGCATTCTGTAAGTTCCAAGAGGCGCTCTCGCTCGGAGCGCTGGCGCGGGTCTTCTTTTTTTACTTCAATGCCCGCGCGCGCGGCAAGCAGATTGAGCGCATCAATAAAATCCACTCCTTCTATTTCCTGCACAAAACTAAAAATGTCCCCGCCGCGCGAACAGCCGAAACAATGCCACGATTCACGCGCGGGAGAGACAAAAAACGACGGCGTCTTCTCGGAGTGGAACGGGCAGACTGCTTTGTAATTTGCGCCGGCTTTTTGCAGGCGCACATAGCTTTGCACCACATCCAGCACCCCGAGCCGGCTTTTAATCTGCTCTGCGGCACCCGACGACATAGCTCTATTATACGCTGTTTTTCGCGCCCCGCCAGCATTCAGCCGCAGACGGTTATACAAAATTTATACACAACAACTTATGCACATAGGCACATCGTTTTCCGTGCTATATTTAAGAAAAGAGTTCCTTGCCGGACATTGCCCTGCGTTCTCTCAAACCATTAAGGAGCGTCAATGGGCACCGAGGACACGAATGGCCATCTGCCAACATCATTGGGCATTTGCCCAAAGTGCGGGGAGGAAATCACCACAGAACAGGGTGTGGTGGCAACCTCCGACCTGAAAGACAGAAAACGAGAGAACGCTCGTTTCCATTTTTCCTGTTCTCCCCTCGTAATAGTAGTCCCAAAGCCTTCTTTAGCTGAACCGGCGGCGTAAATAGACGCCGCATGTACCACTCCCGCAAGCAACGCGCCAACCCTTTGGCGCGTTTCTTTTTGCCTCTTAAGTAATGCGCTATACTGTGATTATCATGCGAGATATTGTCGTTGTAAAAAAATATAAAAGACCGCGCCCGGAAAGGAAGAAAAAACCGGAAGCTCAAGAGCATGCCGCGCCTGTTACGGCGCCCGTGGAAATCGTTCTTGCCGGCACTGCTCTACACGCAGCAGCCCCATCAACAGCTTACCAAACGCCGCCCCAATCACAGGAAGAAAACCCCCGTACAACCAATACCCCCGTTCTTCCGAATGTTCTTTCCTGGGAAACGCTGGAGTATGTGCATCGCCCCAAAAGCGCAGACTGGTATTGGATGGTAGGATTTCTTTCTGTTCTGGTTGTTGTCGCCGCTATTTTATTGCATAATTTTCTGCTGGGCGTGCTCGCGCTGGTGAGTGGTTTTACCGTTATTTTGCTCGGAGCGCAACATCCGCAGAAATTTTTATTCAGACTTTCGGAGCGCGGAGTAACCATTCACAAAAAACTGTATCCCTATGACACGCTGGACTCGTTTTGGGTTTATTACGAACCGGGTGGTAAAAAAGCGTTAAGCATAAAATCAAAAAAGAAAATGGTGCCGCAACTTGTCATCCCGCTTGATACGATGAATCCGGTCGTCGTACGCGATTACATGCTGCAATTTCTCAAAGAAGTGCCGCAAGAAGAATCCATTATTGATGAAATAAGCGAGCGGGTGGGTTGGTAGAGCGGCAGAAAGGAAAAACATTGAAAAAATCTCCCGGATAAGTATAGTAAAGAAGCGTCAGACAGTGTGATGATATATAACTGTTGGCGGAACGGTACGAAGCAAGCGGGACTGCGAGCTTGCTTGTCCCGTTACATGCGCCCGTCGTTCAACGGACAGGACACGGGATTGCGGATCCCGTAATCGAGGTTCGATTCCTCGCGGGCGCACATTTTAGTAAAAGAAAATTTTTCTTAAAATGGATAAAAAAATTAAAAAAATTCTTACTATTGGAATTGGCGAATTCGCATTAGATTCTGCGTATTGGCAAAGAATTAAAGTGTTGGCCGAAAAAATAATCAACCTTCCCAAAGATAGTTCTGAAATAAAAAGTGAATTAATTGATACGGACTGCTTACTTACAGGATTTGGCATAATAGTTAATAAGGAAATTATAGATAGTGCTCCTGGTTTGAAATATATCGGGGTATTGGCTACCGCTTATGGCAAGGTTGATGTTGATTACGCAAAGAGCAAAAGAATTTCTGTTTGTAATATTCCGGGGTATGCGACTGAAGCAGTTGCAGAATTTGTCTTCGGTATAATTCTTGAACATGTTAGAGAGATAGAAAGAGGGAAGAAACAAACAAGAGAGGACAACTATTCTGAAGCCGGTTTTTCAGCTGTTGAAATTAAAAATAAGATATTCGGAATTTTAGGTTTGGGAAGGATTGGTAGCAGGGTTGCAGAAATAGCTTTAGGCTTTGGTGCAGATGTTAGGTATTGGAATGTAGACAGGAGAAAAGAGTTTGAGATAAAGGGTGTTAAATACGAAGACGCAGACATCTTAATCTCTAAATGTGATTTCCTCTCATTACATTTTGCTCAAGTAAAAGATACTGAAAATTTTTTGAACAAAGAAAGAATTCAAAAAATTAAGAAGGGGGCCGTTGTGATAAATACAGCACCAATGGAATTAGTGGATATCGATGCTTTAGAGAAAAGATTGGTGGACAAAGACATAACCTTTATTTTAGACCATTCTGATGAAATGTCCTCGGAGAATATAAAGAAACTTTCAAAATTTGAGAATTGTATAATTTATCCTCCAATCGCTTACATAACAAAAGAGGCAAGAATAGCGAAACAGGAAATTTTTGTTGGGAATATCGAGAGCTTTCTCGAAGGATCTCTAATAAACCAAGTAAACTGATACAAAAACTTCTACAACACCGCATGGCATGAAATAAAATATCTCCCGCGCTTACTTTTATATCCACTTGAGATTCGTGATTGTCTTATTGAGGACGCCAAAACAAATTTTGAAAATGTGCCGAGAGAAGCTATACTGAAGGTG
>JACPCQ010000044.1 GCA_016179715.1 Parcubacteria group bacterium | reverse complement strand
GAAAAGCTTCTTGAGCAAAATAGGAAAAGCCCACATCAATCATTCCTGGTTCGGGACTTTAGGAGACTGACCATCGCTATTTAGATTTAGTTTCCCCGTTGGTTAGAGAGAGCGTAACGCGCCGTATTGACGGCGCGTTTTCTTATTTCGCACAACATACTTCTTAACAACGAGGTTTATGATGGGAGCTCACCGCTTAATCCTATATGTGATAGACGCGAAACGCCGTCTCTCCCTTTCCATTCGGAATACGCACAAGTTCCGCCTCTTGAAGCAACGGCTGCAGTATCTGCGCGGGCAGTGCATCTCCTTTAGAAATGATATAGAAATTTTTAAATCCGAGCTGTCGATAATAATCCGCGCCGTGCTGCGAAATTGCGGCAGCATACGAGCCAGAATCAATCACCGGCCAGGCGTGATAAATCAACAGACGGTCAAGAGCCCAGAGCCGCGCGATGCGTTCGGCGCGGCTAAACTCTCCGTCAAACACCACAAGCGCGGGATAGAGCTCCGCACGCTGCGCAATCCCTTCATCAATCGCGCGTTGGCGGAGCGTTTCAAGAAATTGATAGCGCACGTTAAACGTAAGCGCGGGCAGGCGGCCGGAAAACTCGCGTTGGAAATATGCTCCGAGCCCGTTAAATCCCAAGTCTGCGCTTTCCTGGCGCACGCGCGATGAAAACCAGAGTTCCGGCCCAATGGGTGATGCGCGCCACTGATTATTTGCCGCGTAAAAAGCTTCAAACAACAACAAGCCGCCGAACGCCGCCGCGCGCGCATTTTTCCACCGACCCTCCAACGCCTTCGCAATACACACGCCTGCCGCGAGCGCAAAAAACGGCGTGAGCATGGCAAGAAAGCGAAATGACGGGCCAATGGCCAAAAGCAGTAACACGACAAAACCGCCCGCAAACAACAAGAGCGCATGGCGTCGTAAAACCACGCGCGCATTGCGCGCCAATGCCGCAAAAAATCCTACAACACTTGCGGCAGAAAGAAAAAGAAACACCCATGAATGGGTAGCGATAAGCCGCGGAAAAAATACGCGCAACCGTTCGCCGAGCGTGCCAATTTCTTTTCCGGGAGCGGAAAGCCATTCTTTTGGCTGCTGGCCGAATATGAAAGAGAATTGAAAATCAAAATGCCCGACCGCACGATACATCTGGACATTGTAAAAAATGACCGGCAAAAAGAGCAGGAGCGCGATCCCCGCGCCAATCCAAAACTGCCGCATCCGAAATATGTCCCGCCGGAACAATAGAGCATAAAGGAGCAGTGCCGGAACGATAACCGCCGCGGTGTATTTTGCAAGCAGTCCCAGCCCCAACGCAACGCCAACCCACAAAAACCAACGCCGGCGTTCCAGCGCACAGAGAAAGGCATACAACGTAAGCAGCACGAAAAAAATTACGTATGCCTCCTGCATGCCGACGCGCGAGATATATACGCTGTTGAGCGTAAAGCCGAATACTGTTGCGGCAGCCAGGCCGGCCCTTTTTCCATACAGCCGTCTGCCGACCAGATATAACACGTACACCGACGCAATACCCAAAAGCGCGGACGGCAGCCGGAACGCCCAGACACGCTCGCCAAAGACCCGCATAAAGATGTGTTGCGTCAAAAACACCAATGGCGGGTGGTCGTGGAACGAGAGGCGCGTCCAGAAGGGACGAGCGGGGTCAAACCATTCCAGCGGAGTCGGCTGCGTTGGCGCTTCGTCAAAATCCAACATGCCCACCGCGCGAAAAGCAATCAATGCTTCGTCATTTACCGGATCTCCCGCTCCAAGCGCCCACAGCCGCAAAAGCGCGGCGATGAGCAGGACAGCAATGAGCAGTTGTTTTTCCCGACGATGCGTCATGGTGCTACACTGAAAGTTATATTATGGGTATAAAATTTCGCTTATATAGCGCCGCAAGACCAATCAGTATTTTATGGATAGCGATTGCTCTCTATATTGTTGTTTTTAGCATATTTACGGGATTTCGGCACTACAACTTCCAGACACAAACTTGGGACATGGCAATTTATGAGCAGGTTATCTGGAACACCGCGCACGGCCGCTTGATGCAAAGCAGTATTGAGGAAGTTCCAAACCATCTTGGCGTGCATTTTGGTCCGTTGTTGTTTATGCTCGCGCCGATTTATGCGGTTTTTCCGAACACATATACGCTGCTTTTTTTACAAACTGTAGCACTTGCGTTTGGCGCGTGGCCGCTTTTTTTGCTCGCGCGCCGCGTGTTGCAACATGAGCGCCTGGCGCTTGCCGTAAGCGGCGCCTACCTTCTCTCCCCTTCGCTCCACTGGGTGAACACGTTTGACTTCCATCCGGTTGCATTCCTTGTGCCGTTCCTGATTGCCGCGGTATATTTTGCGCTATCAGCGCGGTACGGGTGGTCCGTGCTTTTCTTTGCGCTTGCCGCAAGCGCGAAAGAAGATGCAATTCTTGTCGTGTTATTCACTGCGCTTTTTTTAGCCCTGCTCCAGCGCAAAATACATCCCGCAACACCGCGGCTTCTTTCACGGCGATTTGCGCTTATCGTCGCCGCCTCCGCTCTTGCCTATTTTATCATCACCGTCACTCTGCTTATGCCGGCGTTCGGCGGCGGGCTTTTGCGTATTGACCGCTACGGCCAGTTCGGCGAGAGTGCGGGTGAAATAATAAAACAGATTGCTGCAAATCCCACGCTTGTCGTACAAACGATTGCGAGTGTAAAAAAATTACTCTATGCTTTCTGGCTCTTTTTGCCGCTTGCCTTTTTCCCCTTTCTTTCCTGGCGCGCGCTGATACTGCTTGTGCCCGGACTAGCGGAAAACCTGCTTACCGATTTCTCCTCCCAATTTTCCAGCATATATCAATATGACGCGGTGCTTATCGGCGGATTGTTTATTGCAACAGTGTTCGGCATACGCGCGGCGCTCCAACGTTTGCCCGCTTACGGCCGGCATCTTTGTTATCTGCTTCTTGCCGCGGCAATCTTCGTTTTCTTTCTACGCTCGCCCATAAGCCCGTTTACATTCCCCGCAGCGCTTTTTAGAGCAAACCCGCACTGGGAAGCGTTTCGGGAGATAAAGGCAATAATTCCGGCCGATGTCAGCGTGGCAGCGCCCACCAACCTTACCCCACACCTTGCAAGAAGAGAACATATATATCAAATCGGATACGAGCCGTCTATGACCGACGTTTTAATAGCGGACGGCGCGGATTATTTCGGCTTTTCCTCGCCCGAGGCGTTGAACGCGCACGCGGAGCGCTATATGCAATCAGGAGCATATCGCGCCTACGGTTTTCGGAATCGTTATCTGGTGCTTTTACGAGACGGCTTGGCACAAGACGCGTCGGGCAGAAAATAGTATATACTATAGTATATACTATCGCGAACCGAGCACGAGAAAGAACGAGCGGCCACTCACAGAGAGTGGCCGCGAAACAGTGATGAGAAACGAAGAGCGTTCGGACTTCCACCAGTCCTTACAGTGGGCATTCAATAACCAATGGAGGGAAAGCTCCACGGGAATCTTTCGTCCGCTCCCTTGGGCGTTCAGGAAGAAAATTCCCGTCAATGGGCCCGGGAGATGCTGAAGTGTCTGGAAGCAGTTCACAGTGAAATCCTAGTTTCTCCAACTCTCGTTGAGCTTCAGCAATACGCTTTTCGTCTCCGCTAACAAATAGTCGCGGCATAATCTCCTCCCTTCTTTAAGGCAGAGCGGAAGAACAAGTCCGCCTCTTGCTCGTGTGCATATAAAGAACAAAAGGGTTCAGGAATTGTTCTCGGGCACACGACACCTCCTTTCCGGTAGCCCGAAAACAAAAAACAGCCTTTGGAAGAAGGCTGATGCATATCACTGTAGTTAGTCCCTAAACCTCAAACTGTCGCACGCAGACCTTCTCCCTTTTTCTGCAAAAGGGTAAGCAACAGCCCAAGGCCGAGAAGGTTTTGCGTTGGCAATCGGTACATATTTGCAGTATATCCGCTTCTGCCCTCCTGTCAACGGGGCGGTGTGGATAAAAATCTGGCCTTGCCATAGAGGCAAGGCCGGGGGTTGCGACACAGAACTGTCTTTTTGCCCGTGGTTATCCCCCTTTGTGCTTATCCAATACAAAGAGGGATCTTCCTTTATGCAGACACGGCCACAGCAATCTGGCGATACTGACAGGGTTTAGATCCATGACCAGATTACCGCCCACAGAGAGGACAACCGCCACTTCCCGCAAGCGAGCATCAACATAATTAATCCTCGCGAGAGGGGAAGCTTCCTCGTACCACTTTTTTTCCTGCAGTCGCTCACGCAGAACATCTTCTGCTTTTTTCAGCAACTCTTCGGGAACTACCGATGTGTTACTGAAACAATCTCCAAAATTTCTCCACATAAACACAGGCACGATTCTTTCCTGATTCACAGAAGAAAATGAAGAGATAAACAACGGGAGGGTAGCACGCAGTTGGGAACGCTGCTGGTGGAAATTAAATTCCCCTTTCTTGGGTGGAAATATTTTCCATCCGGTTTCGCTTCCATCCGTCAGATTCCACACATGAACACGCATCATCAACAACGCGCCGGTTTTCTCAAGAAGTTCTCCAAAAAACTTGCTAAGTCGCACTATTGCCTGCGGCAGGCGGTCTGCTGTTTGGAGCATCCACTCCGGCGGATAAAGGACATCCACCACAAGAAGTTTCTGTTGTGGACACATTTCGGAACGCCCACCAGGCACGGGCACAAAATGGAATCCGCCCAAGGAACCAGTTGAGAGGTCTTTTCCCTGCATTATCTTCCCTCCTGAAAAGTGGTTTCCTCCACATCGCACGAAACTTTTGACAAAGAACCTTTTCTGATAAAGGCTGTGAATAAAAACCGTCCGCCGAGGGCGGGTGGTATGTTATCACAAAATGTTTCAGCGCGCTATATCACAATACCACCAGCCCTTGTCCGGTTCCAAAAAACACAAAAAAGAATGTGTGCCGACTCGGTTGATAGTGTTGCATATAACGCATGCGCTTTTAGCATATTACTCCTTTTCTCCGCTGTCAACAATCGCCTAAGAGCATTCCTGTAGAGAGACGCCAAAAATGGCACGAACAGAACCGCGAGATACAGGGCATACGTTATACCACAAAAAACTTTGATACCCAAACTTAATCAGGGTTTAGCGTTCTTTCTTTTTTCTTCTTTCCCAGCGCGCGCGCGTCCACAGCCATTGCGCAGCTGCCTTGACTTTCGCGGTCTGCACTTGCACGCGGTTGCGAATGGCTACCGAGATGCGATACCCCGGCTTGCCCTCGCGGTTCCCGACTTTCGCGTAGTCTTTCATGTACATAGTATAACGTATGAACAGCAAGTTATGCACGCATACAAAAAGTTGACAAGAGTACCATCGGCGTTTATACTCTTTTTGGTATTGTTCACAGTTCTTTTAGGGACACCTCTCACTCGAAAGGAGTTGGCTTGCCAACACAAGAAGAAATGATGGACAGCTTGTTGAGATTCCTTACGCAACGAAGGCGAAAAAAACCGCTCACCCCCTGTACCACCGGCTCTCTGCCTGAAGAACAGCTACTGAAACTGCTTTCCGAAGGAGACGTCGAGAAGTTTAACAAAGCTCGCGAACAAGAAAGATGGCGGCTTCGTGATTTATCTCATTGCAAGGTGGTGTGCAATGGCCCGCCGCCGGTAGGACTAAATTTTCAGGGTTTAGTGCCTCCGACTTTCTGCCTCCGGCAATCAGACAACCACTAAGCTATCCGCCAACTTCAGGAGGAGAAGTCCGTGGGAAAATCCGGCCCTGCTGACATAATTCTTCCGCCGACATGGGGAAAGCCGTGGCATACGGAAGCCCCCCGCTCTTCCGCCCCCTCACCCCGTCGCCTCCACCAGAAAGGAAAGAAAAGAAAAAGAAGGGAGAAGGGTCAGCGCGGAGAAACGTCTTCTTCCAAAGTCATTAACCGTCTGCCGGAATAAAGAAACAAGTTTTCCTGCAGAAAAGATGAAAGCGAGACCTTCGGGTCTCGCTTTTCTCATTTTTCCAGACAACCCTAATATTCCTCCAACAGCCGCAGTAAAAGCCGCACCGGAGCGCCTGCGGCCCCCTTTGCCAAATGCTCCCCTTCTATAGATGTCATACGTGGGGCAATGTCTATATGCAGCCACGGATAATTTTTTGCAAACTCGTATAAAAAGAGTGCCGCGGTAATTGCGCCTCCGTAACGCGTTTTTCCAATATTGGCCACATCCCCGAACGTTCCTCTAATTTCCTCCGCATATTCCTCCCAAAGCGGCAGAGGCCAGACATATTCTCCGGCTTCTTCTCCCCATTCTTGTACTCTTTGCAAAAACGCATTGTCTTTGCTAAAAATGGCTGACGCACGCTGTCCGAGTGCCGTCATCGCAGCACCCGTCAATGTCGCGACATCCACGACCAAGCGGGGTTTATAGCGCTCCGCGTAGGTAAGCGCATCAGCAAGCACAATCCGCCCTTCCGCATCCGTGTTTAACACCTCAATGGTTTTTCCCGACATGCTTCGCAGT
>JACPCQ010000030.1 GCA_016179715.1 Parcubacteria group bacterium | reverse complement strand
TGATAAGTACAAAGACGTGAACGGAGGTTTATGCTGCGGCACGCAAGACTGCGTGGAAGTAGATGCTGTCTTACTGCGACGGGAAGGCGCGCGGGTGCTTTTGCGCATCAACGGCGTGCACGTATGGTTTCTGGCCGGATCGGTACATGTGTCGGAGGACCCAAACCGCGCATACCTATGCCCGAGGTGCGCACGGGAGAAACTGGGGCCTTCGTGTATCCGCTGTGTGTTTGTCCTGCCGGGCAATACCTAGGCGTGTTAGTGCCTGGCAAGAGACAGAAGATAAAACACCCTGGCCGGAGTGGTCCAGGGTGTTTTCTTTGAGTTTGTCGTGGCGAGGGCGGATTTCTTAAGGTGTTACGGCGACATCGCTCCGGCTTTCAGGTCCCGACGCCTGCCTTCCAGCAGGCAGGCACGCAAAGCCCCGCCTGCCGTCGGGCAGGAGTTTGCGCGCTTCAGCGGAGCCGACGGGACTTGAACCCGCAACCTCCCGCGTGACAGGCGGGTGCTCTAACCAATTGAGCTACAGCTCCAAAGAATAAGCCGATTATACGTTGTGCGGAGAAGAAATTCAATGAGTCAAAACTCATAACAGACGGTTGCACTATGAAGTGTATTTAGTTATACTATAGTTGCGGGGTGGAGCAGTCTGGTAGCTCGCGAGGCTCAACTTCGCAGGGTCAAATGAATACCAAAGCAAAGGGCGACATAGCGGAACAGGCCGCTATTCTCCAAGCGCTGAAATCAGGTTGGGCGGCTCTCAAACCGATAGGAGACCGATTGCCGTACGATTTGGTTTTTGATGTGAACGAAACCCTTGTGCGGGTTTAGGTTAAAAGTGCGTGGTACTGCGCGTTATCCCAAAATTATGTCGTGGATAGCCGACGTACCAAAACAAATCGTCGCGTCATGTTGCGTGATACATATAAGACGACCGATTTTGATTTCGCGCTCGTATACCTGGAAGATAAAGACATATTTTATGTCTTTCCCGTTGAGGTATTTATTGCTTACGGCGGCATGATACACATGGTTGAAGCCGATAAGCGACAACGCAAGCCGCAATCCGCCAATTATCGGGATGCGTGGAATTTGATCTTGCAATGGGCTGCACGCGGGGAAACTCGCGATGTAGAATCTGTCAAATTCGGGGAAGCCGTAGGCGGTGGTAATCCCGAGCCAATTCTTTGTCAAAGTTCCGGAGAGCAAGCAAGCCAAATATAAAAAACAGGCTTGCCTGCCGTAGCTTTAGCGAAGGCAGGTGTAGAGACTTGATGGCAGACATCCTCTGTGTTTTTGCAAGGATGAAGAGAAAGTCCAGACCACAAATTCGCATGTATGCGAAGCGGCGAAAGTCGTAGTTGGCATGCATAACCTCGAGGTCGCCGGTTCAAATCCGGCCCCCGCAACTAATGAGAAAAAGCCGCGCGTGGTGCGCGGCTTTTTGCGTGACGGAATCGGTAGCGTAACAACATCCACCGTGCCGCGCTACCTTCCCGTCTGTCTCCGCATTTCCTTCGTAAGCATTATTTTTTCGCTTTCAATCACTTCCCAGACGGCATCAGCCACTACGGGAACTTTTACAGGGCGGGCGGTTGTGATGTTGTTTGCCGTACCTCCTTCGGCGTGAGAGGGGCACACCGGAGCATGGGAACTTCCGCCAATCTGTCGCGCGTGTGTGGGGCAAAACGATGCGTGGCAGATGACACACTCCAACTCATCTTGAAAAAGCTTCCTGCAAATATGGCACATTGCTTGCCCTCCTTGCTTTTGGGTGAAAGCGAAACAGAAGGGGTAAAGAACCATGACTGTCTTTCAGTGTACAATACGTTCCGTAAAATGGGAGTTGGGGGGTGTGGATAGGGTGCCGGGCACCCACGATAACATTGTTGCAAACGTTGTTTTATGGTATACTGGACACATTACTACATCCTCCCCAAACGCCTGAAATATGCCGGATTCCTTTCTTTCCGACGCACAAAAAAAAATTGAAAAAGCCGCCTCACGCGCGGCTTTGCTTGAGCTAAAAAGATGCTATCTGGGGAAAGAGGGCGTTATCTCGTCGTCTTTGCGAAAGTTGAAAACACTTGATGAACGCAAACGCGCTTCAGAAGGCAAACGTTTGCACCTGTTAAAAAACACGCTGGAAAAATCCATAGAGCAGAAGTTAGCTGCTTTGGAGTCTGAAGAGAAATCATCGCGTTTGGAGGAAGAACGCGTGGACGTAACACAGCCGGGACTGCACACGCCTCGCGGGTCAACGCATCCGCTTACGCTGATGCGTCGGGAGGCAGTTGCTATTTTTGAGCGCATGGGTTTTAGCGTCATCACCGGCCCGGAAGTGGAAACCGAACGGTATAATTTTGATTTGTTGAATATTCCGGAGGACCATCCCGCACGCGATCTCTGGGACACGTTCTGGATAAAGGAAGACGAACCCTTACGCCGTCGTCCCGCCGTGAGTAAACACAAAAAGAAAGAACGACTGCTTTTGCGTACGCATACCAGTCCCGTGCAGGTGCGGTTCATGGAACAGCACCAACCGCCGTTCCGGATTGTTGTACCCGGAAAGGTATTCCGTTATGAGGCGACGGATGCTTCGCATGACATTGAATTCATGCAGTTGGAGGGGCTCATGGTTAGCCGTGCGGTCAGCTTTGCGGATCTTAAAGGAATGGTGCATGTCTTTTTCCGGAGGCTGTTTCATTCGGATATCGCCGTTCGTCTGCGCCCGAGCTTTTTTCCGTTTACCGAGCCAAGCGTGGAGATTGACATTACGTGCGTACATTGTGCTGTTTCCGGAAGTGGAAAAGAAAAAAAGCGCGGGCATTGCCCGATATGTAAGAATGAGCGCTGGCTTGAAGTAGCGGGCGCGGGGATGGTGCATCCTAACGTATTTCTTGCCTCCGGGCTTAACCCGCAGCAGGTACAGGGATTTGCGTTCGGAATGGGACTTGATCGGATTGCAATGACTAGATACGGTCAAAAAAAACGAGTAATATACAGCGTATCTTGCGAGGTTTTTTTGACAAGTCGCAGCCGAAGTTTTGCGATAGCAGCAGAAATGATTTTTGAGATAGGTTCTAATGTTTTCCGGCAGACGCATTTACGCGCCGTCTCATATCAGTATTCGTATGATATTTTCATATAATTGGCTTAAAACATATTTTCCGTCACTGCCCGACCCGTACAAACTTGCGGAACTGCTTACGCTCCGCGCATTTCAGACAGAAAATGTGCGTCGGGAAGGAAAGGACTACCTGCTTGACGTTGATATTCTTTCCAATCGTGCAGTGGACGCACAGCACTATGACGGCATGGCGCGGGAAATCGGCGTGTTGCTCGGAAAAGAACCCAAGATGCGCAAGGTGAAAGTAAAAGAATCGCGCGAGCGGATTGATAAACAACTTTGTCTGCGCGTGGAAGAAAAAACTGACTGCCCGCGTTATACGCTGCGCATGATGCGACAGGTGCGTATTGGGGAATCTCCGGAGTGGCTGAAAGCGCGGTTGCAATCCGCCGGCCTCCGGCCTATCAACAGCGTGGTGGATGCGGCAAACTATATCATGCTGAAAACCGGCCACCCGATACACGTCTTTGATTATGACCGGGTAGGAAAACCCGCTCCGCTCCGACAGCGCAGCAAGAAAAAAAATCCGACTCTTCCCGAACTCGTTATTCGTCGTGCCGACAGAGGTGAAGGGTTTACCTCACTGGAGGATAAGCATTATGTTCTTAATTCGGAGATGCTTGTTATCTCGGACGGGGAGGGCGACATACTGGGGCTTGCCGGGATAAAGGGCGGACGCAAGGCGGAAGTAACTAAAAAAACTACTACAATCATACTTGAAGCGGCGCAATTTTCGGGTCCGCTCGTGCGCCGCACTTCGCGGATGCTGGGACTCCGTACCGCCGCCGCAGTGCGTTTTATGCAAGGGGTGGATCCCGACGAGACGCCTGTCGTGCTTGGAGAACTGTCCGCACTTATTTCGGAAACGTCGGGAGGAATAGCACTGCGGGGAATGCTTGATGCGTACAACGGGCTGAAAAAAAGGACAACCATCCGATTGCGCCATGAACGCATTGAATCATTGCTTGGCGGGACGGTCCCAAAAGAAACAGTGACGCAAATTTTACGGCGACTTTTTGCTTCACTGCGCGTTATATCGGGTACTGCGGCCGCGTGGGATGTGCGGGTGCCTTCCTTCCGCCCCGACCTTGTTTTGGAGGAAGATATTGTGGAAGAAGTTGCGAGGATATACGGATATGACAAGATTGCTCCAGAGACCGTCTTTAAGGTCGGGCCGCCGGACGCGTCTGACCGGTTCTATGAATGGTCCGAACAAGTACATACCCGCCTGACATATTTTGGGTTCTCTGAATTACTGTCCTACTCGCTGGTCGGAGAAGAATTCCTCTCGCTCTTAGAACCTAAACAAAAAAAAGCAGTGCTGGAACTTGCAAACCCCACGCGCCCGGAGCTGCATTATTTGCGTCCCGTTCTGCTTTTTGGCGCGTTGGATGCGATACGAAAAAACCAGGATAGTTCTGCCGCATCCCGTGTATTTGAGATAGGCAGAATTTACCGGAAAAGCATGCTGGGCAGCGCGGTACGCGGCGTATTTGAAGAACCGCATGTCGTGTTTGCTTTGGCGCGCCCCTCTGTCGGCGGAGAAAATTTTTTTGCGTTGAAGGGCGTGCTTACCGCCCTCCTAGAGTCACTGGGATTTGCGGGGAGTGTTTGGTTTGATGATGCGCCTGCGAGCGCAAGCGAATTTCACGAAGTGGTCCGTTCTCTTCTGCATCCCTATCGCTCCGCGCAAGTGAAGGTTGACCAAACGGTGCTGGGGCAGATGGGAGAGTTGCATCCGGAAGTCGCGCGCCGGATGAAGTTAAAAGAACGAGTTGCGGTGTGCGAGTTATCACTGCCCGCTCTTGCAGGTATCGCGGACCGTGAACTTGAATACCAGCCTATCTCACGCTATCCTGCGCTCGCCCGGGACTGCGCGCTCCTGGTTCCCCGCGGAACAAAGGTGATTGAAGTACTTGATGTTATTGAAAACACCGCGGGAAAACTGCTCTCTGACACCGACCTTTTTGATATCTACGAAGGAGAGGAAATTCCCGAGGGAAAAAAGAATCTCGCGTTCCATCTGATATTCCAGAGCAATGAACGCACGTTAACCGACGGAGAGGTTGATGCGGTTATGAAACGAATTATTCACGCGCTTGAGGAGCGGCCGGAGTGGGAGGTGAGAAAATAAACGCAAAACGTAAAAACCCGATAAGCTAGTAAGCTAACAACCTAACAACCTAATCTGTCTATGGCAAGAAAACAAAAGATGCAAAAGAAAGCGGCACCCGCCTCAAGAAAACAAAAAAGCCAGCCGGAAAACAACTATACCGCAAAGGATATATATGTTCTTGAAGGATTGGAGCCGGTGCGCAAGCGCCCGGGAATGTACATCGGTTCTACCGGCGTGGACGGGCTGCATCATCTTATCTGGGAGGTAGCCGACAACTCGCTTGATGAAGCGATGGCGGGATATGCCACGGAAATTGAAATGGTACTGCTTCCCGACAACAGGGTGCGCGTGAGTGATAATGGGCGCGGTATTCCTGTGGAAAAACATAAGCAGACGAAGAAGTCAGCGCTGGAAACGGTAATGACAACCCTGCACGCGGGCGGGAAGTTCGGCGGGGAGTCATATAAAGTTTCGGGAGGACTGCACGGCGTTGGTGTTTCGGTGGTGAACGCGCTCTCCGACTGGCTGCGTATTGAGGTGCGTCGTGACGGAGCGCTCTGGGAGCAGGAATATGTGCGCGGGAAGCCGAAAGCAAAAATAAAGAAAGCGGGGAAGGCGACGGGGTCCGGAACAACCGTAATCTTTCAGCCGGACAAAGATATTTTCAAAACCATCGCGTTTGACTGGGAGCGCATATTGGAGCACTTTCGTCAGCAGGCGTATCTTACGCGCGGAGTGCGTATTACTGCCCGAGATGAACGGGAAAGCGAGCTGCGGGCGCACCGAAGCCATGCGTTTTATTTTGACGGGGGGGTGCGCTCCTATGTACGGCACTTGAACCGCGGCTTCTTGGTAAAACAGCAGACAATCTTTTTCGTGGAAAAACAGGCGGAGCAGATGCTTGTTGAAATTGCGCTCCAGTACTCGGAAGATTTGCAATCGCGCGAATTAAGCTTTGCCAACAATATTTATACGCCGGAAGGCGGCATGCATTTAACCGGTTTTCGCACCGCGCTTACTCGCACGCTCAATGACTTTGCGCGCGCGAATGGGTATCTGAAAAAAGACGAGGATAATCTTACGGGGGAAGACGTGCGCGAAGGACTTACCGCGGTCATCTCCCTTAAGCTTCCCGAGCCGCAGTTTGAGGGGCAGACAAAAGCGAAGCTCGGTAACCCGGAAGCGCGCAGCGTCGTGGAGGGCGTATTTTCCGAAGCGCTCACGGCGTTTCTTGAGGAGCATCCGCAAGACGGCCGCGCCATTGCGGAAAAAGTTATCCTGGCTTTGAAGGCGCGTAAGGCCGCGAAGGCGGCAAAAGACACGGTGCTTCGCAAGGGCGCGCTTGAAGGGCTTGCGCTTCCGGGAAAACTTGCCGATTGTCAGTCGTGCCACCCGGAGGAATCGGAGATTTTTGTGGTGGAAGGCGACAGCGCCGGAGGTTGTTTTTCTGGAGACACCCGAATTGCATTAACTGATGGACGCAACGTAAGTTTTCGGCAGCTTGCGGAAGAAAATGAAAAAGGAAAAAAGAATTATTGTTATACGATACAGCACGATGGCCGTGTTGGTATTGGTTTGATCAAACATCCACGTCAAACAAAGACACATGCAGATGTCATAAACATCACGTTGGATAACGGTGAAACAATCACCTGTACCCCGGATCATTTATTTATGCTTAGAAACGGGAGCTATAAAATGGCTAAAGATTTAACAGAACGCGACTCTCTCATGCCGCTTCATAGAAAACTCTCAAAAATAGGCGGAGCAATTACTATAGACGGATACGAATTAGTTTTTGACACCGCAAGGCATCAATGGATTTTTACCCATCTTTTGGCTGATGCATACAATCTTGCAAAAGGGTTTTATAAAGAAACTAATGGCGGATACCGCCATCATATTGATTTTAATAAACTAAATAATAGTCCCGAAAACATAACACGATTAACAAAAGAGCAGCACCTGCGACATCACTCACTTCACGCACAAAAAACCCTCAATCACCCGGAGGTGAGAGCGAAGTTAAAAGCGTTGCGAGCAACCCCTCAATTTCGTGAAAAAATCAGGAGAGCAATGACTCGTCCCGCAATGCGACAACTACTCAGTATTCGTGCAAGAAAACAGTGGGAAAATGATTCCTATAAGATTTATATGACAAATAAATTCTTGGAGTTCTATCGTAATAATCCTGATTATCAAAGAAGGAATCGCGAGATGTTGGCCGAGGCTCAAAGAATTTACTGGAATAAGCCAACGCATCGCGCAAGACAAGCAGAACGGGTAAAAGAATTTTTTATACAAAATCCTGAAATAAGAAAAATTTATTCCCAAAAAGCAAAGATACAATGGAATAACGCAGGATTATTGGCGTGGAGGAGTCAGAAAACAAAAGAGCAGTGGACGCCCGAGTTCAGAATAAAAAGGAAAAGAGCCTACGACAAAACATATTACGAAAAAGCACTACAGACCTTACACGATATTTATCAAAGGAAAAAAGAGATAGACATCAACGAATATAATAAAATTAGAATTGACACAAAGAACAAAAACCTTATTAGATACAAAACAATTTGCAACAGGTTTTTTAGTGGTGATGAAAAAACATTCAGGGAAGCAGTCATCAACTATAATCACCGAATAAAATCTGTGCGGCGATTAAAAAAGAAGACGGATGTTTTTGATCTCGAGGTTGAAGGTACACATAATTTTGCCCTCGCATCTGGTGTTTTCGTGCACAACAGCGCGAAAATGGCGCGGGACAGGAGATTCCAGGCGATATTGCCCTTGCGCGGAAAAATTTTAAACGTTGAGCGCGCGCGCCTGGATAAAACACTTTCTTCAAAAGAAATCAAAGCGCTGATTATTGCGCTGGGTGCGGCAATCGGGGATGACCTCAACATTGAAAAGTTGCGCTATCACAAAATTGTGCTTATGACCGATGCGGATGTGGACGGCGCGCACATTCGCACGCTTTTGCTCACGTTTTTTTACCGATATTATCGGTCGGTGATAGAGGCAGGGTATCTGTATATCGCGCAGCCGCCGCTCTATCGCATCCAAAAAGGAAAAATAGCACAATACGCGTACGATGAGACAGCGCGGAACAGTATGTTGAAGGAGATGAGTGCAGGAAAAGAAGAAATAAGGCAATCAGATGAACCTTCGGATGCGGAGGAAGCCAGTGAGGAAGAAGCGGCGACGACAAGGACAAGAAAAGTAATTATCCAGCGCTATAAGGGTTTGGGCGAGATGAATCCGGAGCAACTTTGGGAAACAACCATGAATCCGGAGCATCGGATACTTTTGCGTGTCACTATTGAAGACGCGGAAAAAGCAGACCGAGTGTTTGACACGCTTATGGGTTCGGAGGTGGCGCCACGCAAACTTTTCATTCAGACGCACGCAAAAACCGTGCAAAATTTGGATGTATGATGCCGCTTTAATTTGTGTGTCTGCCTCACTGTCCGTCCTATGTATTGAGTTTGAGAATCCAATGTAAAAATGGTAATGCCGCCGGGGTTGGACCTCGGCGGCATTTGCGTTCGGGCTGCTTGCAACACTTCATGTTGCAAGAGGAGCTTTCAGCATTGGTGCTACGCGACGGGGGCGTCTTTTTTCATAGAGGCCGTGACTGGGATACAGAGATAGTCCACGAGAGTTCCTGTGAACATGGTGGTCCTCTGCCCGATCGTAGCCGCAACGCCGGCCGCCTTTAACTTGGTGTGCCAGTGTTCCAAGGCAGCTATCGCGAGTCCGTGCGCGGGATTGTTTGCGGTATGTGCGTGCGGTCTGAAAGAAAGCACGAGGCCGCCCTCTCTGAATACAACCTCTGCTACGATGGGCACAGAAAACCCATCTCGCTCAAGGTGTATGAGTGTCTCGCTTTCTCGCATGCGTTTTTCTCCTTGTAACGTGGGGGACAAATACAGGAATACAGGGCTTTCTCTAGTGTCTTCATACATCTTTCCGGCCGCCGCGTCAAGCGTTTTGCGTTTTTCCACTGTTCTGCTATACTATAAGCCATATTGCCCGCTCGGGGCTTTTTTAAGAAGGAAGGACGCTTTATGCCGGTAGCTAAACTCAAAAATTATATTACCGAAACGCGCAAAGAAATGCGGCACGTCAACTGGCCAAATCGTCAGCAAACAGTGAGATTTACGCTGCTGGTTATCGGTATTTCCGTATTTGTTGCGGCGTTCTTGGGATTTGCGGATTTCGTGTTTGGGTACTTGCTCAATACTTTTATTTTGTAAGGATTTTGCCTACAATTTCAGAGTCAAGGGCGAATGAAATCGTAGTTGCAAAACCTTACCGAGCACTTAGTCTATTTGTCGCCATGTATTATGTTTAAAAGACAGTCTGGACAAGTCGTTAACACTCCTTAACTTTTGGCATGCCAAAACAAATAACACAGACGGAACGGAATTGGTACGCGGTCCATACCTATTCGGGTTATGAAGAAACCGTTGCCAAAAATCTGCGGCAGCGCATTGAATCGCTGGGAATGGAAGATAAGATTTTCAACGTGCTTGTTCCGGTAGAAAAAAAG
>JACPCQ010000065.1 GCA_016179715.1 Parcubacteria group bacterium | reverse complement strand
AGGTTGGAAGCTGGGAGAAAAACTACAATCCGAGCTTGGGCAGACAATTCAGCTTAAAGAAAAATAAGAGTTCTTGAGCAAATAATTGCTTTAGGTTGTAATAAACAAAGCGCAGAGAAAAGGGACCACATTCATTATTGTACGGCCGGACAAGACCGTTCTGATGCAGCTTCGGGACACGAAAAGCAAACACTTTCCAAATATGTGGTGTTTCCCGGGCGGTGGCTGTGAAGAAGGAGAAATTCCCCTTGATACTATTATTCGTGAAGCAAGTGAAGAATATTGTTTGACGTTGGATAGGAACGCGTGCTTACTTATGCTTGCGTATCAGCCTTGCTATGAAGAGAATTTTACGGATCATGTGTTTATCTGCAGAATAGATGTTGCCCAACAACCGGTTTTGAGAGAGGGAGCAGATATGAAATGGATGACTCTAAACGAGATCCGTCAGATTCAGATTGGTTTTGACCAGAAAAAACTTCTACCTTTTGTGGAAAAAACACTTACACAATTTAAGTTTTCTAACCAACATTAAGTGTTGATTAGAAAATGGAAGTGTGGAGCAGTCTTCTGCGCTTACACCTAAGCGTGTTCAGGAGTTGCTGCAGTTATATGGAAAGGATGACGGGATAGAGAAAACAAGGGTTGAGGAATTTTATCAAAAATTTAAACACAAACGGTATTGCGTTTTTGTCTTTTTGGAAAACCCTGTTTCCGTCCGGCCGTTTCGTATTGATAAAACCGGATTCGGTGCTCTGTCGGCATGGATTACAGTGAAGGATATTTTAAAAATAACAAAATAATTTCTGCGGCGCAGTGGTAAATGTAAAAGACCGATAAAGTACAGACATACCACATTTTAAACATATGTTCAAAATGTGGTACCACAGATAAGAAATAAACAGACCGACGCGGCATTAAGAACAGGTGCACATTTTGTTGTTTTTCCGCTTTTCTGTTTTTTACAAACTTGCGCTATACTAAAAGTATGGCGCATTATTCTCTTTTGATAAAAAACGGCCAGGTGTTTGACGGAAGAGGGAATCCGGCGCGCGAGGTTGATATTGGCATTGGAGAGGACCGCATTGAAGCGATGGGGGAACTGGAAAAAACTTCTGCCGACCGCATTATTGATGCCGGCTGAAAGTATGTTACGCCGGGCTTTATTGATGTAACAAACCGCTCGGATACCCACTGGACGCTTTTTACGCATCCCGCACAGGAAAGCATGCTCCGGCAGGGCGTGACAACGATTTTGGGAGGAAATTGCGGTGCTTCCCTTGCTCCGCTCGTTTCCGGGGAAGACATTGAGGGACTTCAGCGCTGGGTTGATGTCCGCGAAATCAACATCAACTGGCAAACGTTTGACGAGCTCGCGTCCGAGCTGGAAGAGCGGGCTTTTGGGGTTAATGTTGCAACACTCGTCGGGTTTGGTACATTGCGTAGAGGTGTGCTGGGCGTTGAAGGACGTGCGGCGAACTCCGAAGAAATCCGACAGATGAAATTTTTACTGGAACGTGCGTTTACGGACGGAGCATTTGGGCTTTCTTTTCATCTCGGGGTTGGCTATGAGCAGGCTGCGGAAAATTTGGAGATTGTTGAGTTGCTCGGCGTGGCTGCTTTGGCAAAGCGTTTTGTAAAACACCACCTTGAGGATGAAGGGTTGCATTTATTGCCGGCGATCTCGCGCGTGCTTACCATGTCGCGCGGGGCCGCGGTGCGCACACACCTCTCACACTTCAAGGCGCTGGGGCGCTCGGCCTGGGAACAATTTGCAAGCGCCCTTGTGATGATTGAGCGCGCGCAGGAAGCGGGGCTTGCGCTCACGCTGGATTTTTTTCCTTATACGCGGACCGGTTCGCATCTCTTGCACCTTCTGCCGGAATGGGCGCGTGTGGGGAACGATGCACAGATTCTTGAACGTCTGCGTAATGCGGACGGACGCCGGTCAGTAACGGAAGCGCTGCGGCAACTCACACTGCATTATGATCGCATCACGATTGCCTCCTCGCAGCGCAACGTTTTCAGCGTCGGGAAAACCATCGCGATACTCGCGGAAAATGCAGGCGTTTCTCCCGAAGAAGTACTTATTGAGCTTTTAATACATAACGACCTGCGTGTTACCGTTTTTAATGAAGTCATTTCTCCCGAGCACATCCAGACGCTTGCGGCAAAACCATATGCAATGGTTGCTTCAGACGGCGTAGGACACGCGCGGGGAGCCGCTTCGCCGGGCGATCTTCCGCATCCGCGATCATTCGGAGCGTTTCCTCGCGCGCTTGAATGGTTCACAAAAGAACAGCCACTATTGAGTTGGGAAGAAGCGATTTACAAAATGACCGGATTTCCGGCTTTGTTATTGGGGATTCGTGACCGCGGGGTCTTGGCGCCGGGAGCGTTTGCGGATATTGTCATTTTTAGTCCGGAGGAGCTTAGCGTGCCTGCGACATACGAGAACCCCTATCTGCCGGTTAAAGGAATCACGCATGTCATTGTAAACGGCGCCGTCGCGCTTGAGGAGGGAGAGTTGCCCGAAAAATTTTCCGGAAAGTTTCTCCGATCGTCTTAATAGTTCTGTTTGTCTATGGAGCCCTCTTTGCTTGCTCAATTAAAAAGAACCTGGAGCGGGAAGCGTGTCTTAATTACAGGTATCGGGCTACAGGGGGGCGGAGCAGGCGCTGTCCGTTTTTTTTCGGAAATGGGCGCAAATGTCGCGCTCACCGATCTGCGTCCGAAACGTTTTTTTCGTGAGATTGTAAACACTTATCGCATCGCGCAGACGCGTTTTGGCGGGCATGACAGGCGGGATTTTCTTTCGGCCGACCTTATTATCAGAAATCCCGGCATGCGCGCGAATGATCCGTTGTTGGTCTTGGCGCGCAGAAACGGAACCCCGGTACGTACGGAGGCGGCATTTATTTTTGACGTGTTGGGCAGAAATCGGATTATCGGGATAACCGGCACAAAAGGAAAATCCACTACTGCCGCGCTTCTCCATCATGTTCTTCGTTTACGATATCGCACAGAACTTCTTGGCAGTCCGGGGACGTCCGGGTTCACATTCTTGCTTTCGCGGCGGCGTCCGCAATGGCTTGTCTACGAGCTCTCAAATTTTATGCTTGAAGATCTGGAGACCAGCCCCCACTACGCGCTTATCACGAATTTTCTTGATGATCATCGGGATCGTTATAACGGAGGCACGCGGGCATATTGGAAAGTAAAAGAGCGCATTTTTGCATATCAGCGCGCAGGCGATAAGATTTTTCTCAATCGTGAAGACGCGCACTCAGAACATCTTGCGGACAATATTCCGTCGGAACGCCTGCGCTGGTTTGGTAGCCGTACGGTAACGGAGGCCAGGGCTCCTCTGGGATCCTTGAGTATCGGAGCGGTCTTTGCGCTTTCCCGGGCGCTTGGTCTGGACGCAACAGCAGTGACCAAACGAATTCGCACATTTCGCGGACTTGAGGGCAGGATGCAGTTTATCGGCGCGTTTGGCGGCGTGCGTTTTATAAACGACACTGCCGCGACCAACCCGGCTGCGACAGCGTTTTCTATCGCGCAAATCTGTGCGCACTATCTTATTAATCCCTCGCGTCTCATCGTCATTGCCGGCGGAGCAGATAAGCGCCTTGATATCTCCACACTTGCGCGGGCGCTTGCTCCAGCCAGACATCGGATACTTCTTCCCGGGACCGCAACAGAAAAGCTTGTGAAAATCCTTTCGCGCCGACAGTTATCTTCCACGAGAGTTCTTTCTATGAACAGAGCGGTTTGGGCGGCAGTAAAATGGGCATGCAGAGGCGATATCGTTTTACTCTCCCCGGGGGCCGCGAGCTTCGGACTGTTCCAAAATGAGTTTGACAGAGGGCGTGCCTTCGTGCGGGCAGCGAAGCGCTTTGGTAAAGCCCCGCGGCAACGATAGCCGCAAACATTTATGTACAAAAAGGCAGATAGCATACTTTTGGGCATTGTCGGATTTTTGCTTTTGGGAGGCATTTTTACGCTTGCGTCCGCCTCGCTCGGTCTTTTACTTGAATCCGGAGGAAGCGTTGCGCGTATCGTGGGGAAGCAAATCGCGTACGGCTTCGGAATCGGCGGCGCCCTTTTTGCCGTTACCAGTTCTGTGCGGTATCGCTATTGGCAGAAAATAGCGCTTCCCTTTTTCCTTTTTACGTTAGGCATATCATTCCTTGTCTTTGTCCCGCACATTGGTTTTAGCGCCGGAGGAGCAAGCAGATGGATTGTGCTTGGGCCGATTTTCTTCCAGCCCTCCGAACTTTTAAAATTTGGGCTCGTTGTCTATCTCGCTTCATGGATGGCAGTACGGCAAAAAGCGATCACAACATTTCGTTCCGGGTTGTTGCCTTTCGTCGTACTGCTTGCCGCAGTGGGGGCGGTATTTGTGCTCCAGCCGGACATCGGAACCTTGAGCGTTGTGATTATTACTGCCATCGCGCTTTTTTTCATCGGGGGAGGGCGGCTGCGGCAACTTGCATTGCTCGTGTTGCTCGGCTTTATTTTTTTCGGACTGCTTTCTGTTCTTGAACCCTATCGTATTTCGCGGATTGTTACGTTTTTTAATCCGTCCGCTGATGTGCAGGGAGCCGGTTATCATATCCGTCAGGCGCTTATTGCATTGGGGTCCGGCGGTTTATGGGGCAGGGGATTCGGTATGGGGCGACAAAAGTTTGACTATCTTCCGGAACCGACCGGGGACTCTATTTTTGCGGTTTTGGGTGAGGAGTTTGGGTTTGTCGGAAGCGCAATCCTTATCATTGGGTTCTTGGCTTTTGCGGTACGCGGGCTTGCCGTGAGCCGACAGGCTCCGGACAACTTTGGTAGACTATTGGGTTCAGGTCTTGTTATACTGATTATAACGCAATCATTTATGAACATTGCGGCAATGACGAGTTTAGTGCCGTTAACAGGTCTCCCGCTTATTTTTATCAGTCAGGGGGGAAGCGCATTGGCTGTTGCGCTTGCGCAGGTCGGCATACTGGTGAGTATCTCCAAACAGCGCGCCCGCATGTAAGAAAAAAAACAAGAACGAACACATGAGAATTTTATTTGCCGGAGGAGGAACCGGAGGACATTTTTTTCCGCTTATCGCGGTGGCGCGGGAGTTGCATGCACTTGCTGCAGAAAAGCGTCTGGCGCGCCTGCGCCTGGAGCTTATGTCCGATCGTCCGTTTGACGAAGAATTGTTACGCGCTGAAGATATTGAATTTATTGGTGTTCCTGCCGGAAAGATGCGCCGGTATGTTTCATTTTGGAATGTAACCGATATCTTACGAACCATAACCGGTGTGTTTCGTGCAGTCACACATATGTTTGTATCCCTCCCGGATGTTATTTTTGCAACGGGGGGGTATGCGAGTTTCCCTGTGCTTTTTGCGGGCAGAGTTTTCCGTGTTCCCATTATTATCCATGAGTCTGACGCGATTCCGGGCAGGGTTAATCGTTGGGCTGCTGCGTTTGCCGCGCGGATTGCAGTTTCGTTTCCGCAAGCTGTGCAGTTTTTTCCTTTGGAAAAAACTGCGCTCGTCGGAAACCCCATACGCAAGGACATACTCGGGGGAAACGATCAAGAAGCGCGTGAGGTTTTTAGACTTGAGTCGTCTGTCCCCGTGTTGCTTGTGCTGGGAGGCTCGCAGGGGGCAATGGCGTTAAGCGACGTGTTGGTTGATGCGCTTCCGGAGCTCGTGCCGCAGGTGCAAATCATACACCAGATCGGCAGGCGTTCATTTGAAGAAGTGCACCAGCGCGCAGCGGTAGTGCTTGAGAAAAATCCTCGGCGGGAACGCTATCACCCCTTTGCTTTTTTTGATGCGGCGCACTTGCGTAACGCCTCACGCGCAAGTACGCTCATTCTTGCGCGTTCAGGTTCCGGCATTTTTGAAATTGCGGCATGGGGGAAACCGAGCATCCTTGTTCCGCTTCCGGGTTCCGCACAAGATCATCAGCGGGAAAACGCGTATGCGTATGCGCACGCGGGAGGAGCGGTGGTGGTTGAGCAAAAAAATTTGTCACCGCATATTCTTGTTTCAGAGGTGCTCAAGCTCGTACAAGATACCGCGGGGCTGGAGAAGATGCGGCGTGCAGCCGAATCGTTTGCCCGTATAGATGCGGCGCGTAAGGTTGCGGAAGAAATTATCCGACTCGGGGTGCATGAATAAAGCATCGGCAACCTGCCGCGCAGAAAAATAAACAATTGTTGTAATCTTAGTTTTGCGTTTTACGTTTTAAATTTTATGCTTTTATGATACGTACGCGTTTTGCTCCGTCTCCCACCGGCCCTTTGCATGTCGGCGGCGCACGCACGGCACTTTTTAATTTTTTATTTGCGCGCCGTTATAACGGTAAATTTTTTCTTCGGATTGAAGATACGGATCAAGAACGCTCCGATCCGCGTTTTCAGGAGGATATTCTAAACGGGCTTACATGGCTTGGTTTAAACTGGGACGGTCAGCATCTTCAGCAATCTCTTCAGACACACAGACATCGCACCGCGCTGGAGCGTTTGCTTGCCGAGGGAAAGGCATTTTGGTGTGCGCACAGCCGGGAAGAACTCGCGGTGGAGCGCGAAGCCCAAACAACGCGTCATGAACCGCCGCGGCACATCTGCAATTTTCGCGACGGTGCGGCGGATTCCGCGCCCGGAGAGGGGATTATACGTTTTCGTAATGATGCAACCGGACTCATAACTTTCGCCGATCTCATTCGCGGAGAAGTTTCTTTTCAGGCGGAATTGCTAGGAGATTTTTCTGTTGCAAAACGGCTGGACGCGCCGCTCTACAATCTTGCCGTAGTGGTGGATGACGCAGAACTGGGCGTTTCGCACGTCATCCGCGGAGAGGATCATATCTCTAACACGCCCAAGCAGTTACTGCTTATGGATGCGCTGGGTATCGCGCGCCCGCAGTACGCGCACCTTCCGCTGATACTGGGGAATGATCGCTCCAAACTTTCCAAGCGGCACGGAGCGGTGTCGGTAAATGAATACCGACAACAGGGCTATCTTCCCGAGGCGCTTGTGAATTTTATGGCGCTCCTGGGCTGGCACGGAGAGGGAGACCGCGAATGTTACACAAAGGAAGAACTTATTGAACATTTTGATATTGCCGACGTACAAAAAAGCGGCGCAGTGTTTGATACGACAAAACTTGATTGGATGAATCGCGAATATCTCAAAGCAATGCCCGAGGACGACTTTACCAAAGCGGTCATACCCTATATGAAGTCGGAGTGGCAAAAGCATGTTCAAAAAAATCCTTCTTTTTGGAGCGCCGTGCGGGCATTGATTCTCCCGCGAATGTCGGTGCTGGGAGAGATAGCCGAAAGCGCGAATTTCTTTTTTGAAGAACCGTACTATGCGGAGGAGCTCTTGCTTTGGAAAGAGGAGCAAACACCGGAGAATGCGCGCGGACACCTGAAGGCGCTGCAGGAGCTACTGGAAACACAGCCTCCGGATAAGTTTTTTGCCGAGGACTTACGCGCTCGCATTATGCCTTATGCCGAGCAGCAAGAGGGCGGACGCGGAACGGTACTTTGGCCGTTTCGTGTTGCGCTGACCGGCAAACGCGCATCACCCGATCCTTTTGACATCGCAGCGGTATTGGGTAGGACAGAAGTTATCGCACGCATCAATAAAGCAATCTCCGTGCTGTAAGGCGGTTTTCTTTCTGGTATGATAGGGTTATGAATCTTGGAAAGGCGAAAATTCGCGCTGTCTTGCTTGTAGCGCTTACGCTCGGACTCCTTCCTTTTTTATCCGGAGATGAGGCACGTGCCGATGTTGCCGCCTTGCGTGCGGAGCTGGAAAATCGCCAATCAAAAATTGCGGAACTGGAGCAAGAAATCGCGGCATACCAGGAGCAGATTGAAAAAGAAGCGTCAAACGCGCAGACATTGACCGGGGAAATTCGGCGGGTTGAAGCGACGATTAATAAACTCAAGGCGGACATTCGCCTTACGACAAATCGTATTGCCGCTTCCGAACTGACCATAGAGGAAATTTCGGACACCATTGCCGGACAGGAGGTAAACATAGGAGAACGTCGCGAGGCGATAGGAACGTCACTACGCACAATTGGAGAAATAGAAGCGCAGTCGCTTGTAGAGATACTTCTTGCGAACGCGAATCTCTCGGTATTTTTTTCGTCATTAAACGATCTGGAACGGCTTGAAGAGGAATTACGGGTGGATATGCTGCAGCTGCAGGAACTAAACAAGCAGTTGCGCGCAAAAAAGGATGCGAAAGAAAAAGAAAAGACGCAGATGGAATCATTACGCCTGGAGCTCGCAGACCGAAGCCGCATAGAAGAACAAGCGAAGCGGTCAAAAGATAGGCTGCTTTCTGAAACTAAGAACCGCGAGGTCGCGTATCAGCAATTGCTGGAGGATCGTTTGCAAAAGAAAAACGCCTTGGAGGAAGAATTGCGTGGCATTGAAGAAGAGATACGGATTGCGATTGA
Source organism: Parcubacteria group bacterium (assembly GCA_016179715.1). Classification (GTDB taxonomy): domain Bacteria; phylum Patescibacteriota; class Minisyncoccia; order JACPCQ01; family JACPCQ01; genus JACPCQ01. The sequence continues at coordinate 18,627 of JACPCQ010000065.1, read as the reverse complement.
TCCGGAATCCCTACCGCAGACCGGAAGCGGCGTGCTTATGTGGCCGCTGGATGAGGTGAAAATCACGCAGTATTTTGGCAATACCACATTTGCGACAGCAAACCCACAGATTTATAATGGAAAAGGGCATAATGGCATTGATCTGCGCGCTTCACCCGGAACCTTGGTGAAAGCGGCTGAAGAAGGAGTGGTTGTCGGGATCGGGAATACGGACGAGCAGTGTAACGGCGTATCGTACGGAAAGTGGGTGCTTATTGAACACCAAAATAATTTGTCCACATTGTATGCGCATCTCTCGCTCTCCCGTGCGCGTATGGGAGAGCGCGTTTTTCGCGGTGATATTATCGGATACAGCGGAAACACCGGCTATACCACAGGCCCGCATTTGCATTTCGCGGTATTTGCGTCAAAGGGAGTAAGGGTCGATCAATATCGCAGCCGCGTATGCGGTACGCTTATGACACTTCCGCTCGCTTCATATAACAGCTACTTAAATCCGTTAAGTTATCTTTAATATTTTTTATGAAACAACAGGGATTTTTTCAACTTATCGTTATCGTACTTATCTTTATCATCATATTGAGCCTGTTTGGGGTGAGCTTGACTTCGCTCTTCAATAACAAGACGATTCGTGAGAACTTCTCGGTACTGTGGAACGGTATCAGTTATATCTGGAACACATTTCTCTCCGCTCCGGTTCGCATACTCGGGCGCCTCATATTTGACAGCATCAAAGAACCTCTGCTCCGAGCGCTTTCTCCAAATTAATCAATAATCGCACCACTTGCAGTGCAGTATGCGGTTATTGATCCCACCGTTGGCGGGATTTATTTTTTTGCACTTCATTCATCCCTGCGGCAAGCCGCAGGGTATTCTGGGCAAAAAATAAAACCTTGCCTGATACCGCCGGCAAAGTTTTTCTCATGTTCCGTTAGTTGACCGTAACGCAGCTTGCGGTATGCGCTGCCGCCCTTTAACATTCTCACATTCTGCAGAATGTGAGAATGTTGTAAAAGTAACTTTTATGCCGTTTTTCTTTTTGGTTTCGTGTTTCTTTTTTCTCTCAATGCGTTATACTGCATTTATGACAACAATACGTGTTGGGGTCTTACGCGGCGGCCCTTCGTCCGAATATCATGTTTCGCTTGAGACAGGGAAGCAGGTATTGGAAAATCTGCCTCTTTGTTATGCCCCCGTCGACATACTTATCTCTCGGGACGGTACGTGGCATGTTGGCGGACTTCCGACAAAGCCTCAACAAGTGTTTCGGTTGGTGGACGTTATTTTTAATGCCTTGCACGGCCAGTACGGAGAGGACGGTACGGTACAAGAGCTGTTAGAGCATCACAAAGTGCCGTTTACCGGCTCGGGGAGGGTTGCATCCGCGCTTGCGATGCAAAAGCATCTCGCGCGGGCGCAGTATGAGCAGGCGGCGTTGGCTGTGCCGAGAGCAGTCAGTATTGCCGAAGAGGAAGAGCCGCAGACGGCCGTTACACACGCGGTTCGTCTGTTGCCGCCCCCGTGGATCGTGAAGCCCGCGGCGGCCGGCTCCTCGGTTGGTATCACAAAGACAACACAGCCGGCCATGTTGCCGGGAGCAATTGCTTCTGCGCGCGAACACAGCGCGGTTGTGCTCATTGAAGAGTGTATTCAGGGAAGAGAACTTACCTGCGGAGTTCTGGAGCATTTCCGCGGGGAAAAACAGTATGCGCTTCCGGCTATTGAAATTATCCCGAAAAACAAAGAGCGTCTATTTGACTTCACGGCAAAATACGACGGCTCCACAAAAGAAATCTGCCCTGCTCCGCTTGTGCCGGAAATAAAAACCGCAGTTGCCGGACTTGCAAAAAGGGCGCACGAACTGCTCGGCTGCCGTGATTATTCCCGAAGCGATATGATTCTGACTCCGAAGGGGAAACTATACTTGCTTGAAACCAATACGCTTCCCGGTTTAACCAAAGAATCTCTTTTGCCAAAAGCGGCCTCTGCAATCGGGCTTTCTTTCCCGAAGTTGCTGGATCACTTGCTGCGCTTGGCCTCCGAGCGGCGCTGAAGATTTTCTTGCCGGCGGAGCCGGTAAGCGCGCAACGGGTGCGCGAGTTTTTGCAGTCGCAAAATCGTCTGTTCATACGCAAGAATTTTTTGTTGCGGCTCAAGCAGCGTTTCATATAAATACCCGCCCAAAAAGACCGGCTGTAAAAACAGAATAAACATGCCGATAAAGAGAAGAGCGGTAGATTCAATATCCACACCGGACAAAAACAGCAAGTCGCCGACGGCAAATGATGCGATACTTCCTCTGCCGAACGCCGTTGTTTGCAGATGTCTGCGCAGGTACCAGCGGAAAAAACGAAACTCGCAGCGCATTGCCGTAAGGTGCCCGTTTTGTTCTCTGAATAAACGCCGGAGAGTCAAATAACGCACGACATATTTCAAAAGAATGATAAGCAGTATGCCGGTACTGATGGCAATCAGCAAATAAAAAGTTTTAAAGGGGTCTGGAATACGGCGGATGTTGAGCAACGCAAGCGCGATCATCCAGGAGAACATTAAATAATCACGCCCGTGGTCCAGCGCTGTTCCCAGCGCGGTAACCCTGTTGTTTTTTCTTGCAATAGGGCCGTCAATCAAATCGGTAAACCACGCAATGCCCAGCAGATACACTTGCCGCAAGAGCGAGCGGGTAAGCGCGTAATCGGCGACTGCGTAAAGAAAAACGCCAAGGCCAATGGCAGAGATGATATTGGCCGCATGCGGAAAACACATCAGCCTTGTGATACCAATGCGCTCCATTACATTATCCCGCAATTCTTTTTCTTTGCGGGTAATGGGGTCTTCGCGCTCGGGGAACTCGTCATTAAAGTTCATCATGGATTTTCTTGTCTATGCTGCTATTATACAATATAATAAGCAATCGGTGGATTTCTGAAACTCGTTTATAAATCACGGATCCCCGAAAAACTGTGGTGGGCCCTTAGCTCATTTGGTAGAGCGCCGCTTTTGCACAGCGGAGGTGAGGAGTTCGAATCTCCTAGGGTCCACATTTTAGAGAAGCGCAAGGAATTGGAAGCTGCCTCACTTTGCCCCGCCTGCCGGCGAGGCAGGTCGGCAACCAAATCATAATGAATTCTCGGCGAAAAAACCAGTTGGCGATTCTGCTTTCGGGAAAGAAAATTTTTTCATAATCAATAACAAATGAACTTTTTGTTTCCAATTCTGGCTGCGATTTTGCAAGCTGGCTCATTTACGCTTGATAAAGTTGTTTTATCAATCCGGCGAGTAAATTTCAAAACATACACAGGGGTTAGTTTTCCTTTGATATTTTTGATAACGCTTGTCATATTTTTTATTTTCCGCCCCCCGCTTTCATTTGATTTACTCGCCGGAAATCTATGGTGGTTATTGCTTATTTCGGTTGGAATGACGATTGTAACAAATCTTATTTTCTACCGCGCGCTTGATGACGATAAGTTGGGAGAAATCCAAACGCTTGATCTTCTACATGCTATTCCGATTATTATTTTTGCAAGTATTATTTTTGCCGATGAAAGAAACTTTTTAGTAATTGTTCCCGCGCTTGTTGCCTCCTCCGCTGTTATTTGGTCTCATTGGGAGCATCATCATTTCAAAATTGCAAAACACACTTTACCATTTCTTGTTTGGTCTCTTGCTGCCGCGCCCATTGGTGCGTCTATATCCAAGATTCTTTTGGCAAACTGGAATCCTGTCTCTCTTGAACTTGTGCGATCCGGTGCGGTTGCGCTAATACTCGGCCCACTATTTGTAAGATACGCACAAAAAATTTCTTTCAAGGCATTTTCACTTTTACTTGCTACAAACATCTTAACGTCCATTGCTTGGATATTATTTTATTTTAGTTACCAGCGTTTAGGAATTATTTACACCATTTTGGTATTTTCTTTGCAACCATTGCTTATTTATCTTGCTTCTGTCTTTTTCTTGAAAGAGCCATTTCACTGGAAAAAAGCGACAGCTTTTGCTATTGTGTTGTTGTCCATTGGAATCGTCCAAATTATCGGATAACCGCCAAAGGAGGGTACAGGACTGTACCATCCAAAGAAAAACTTGAAATTGTCCCCGCACCAATCCCGAATGCGTCATTTCTAAAATCTGAGTTTATCTCACGGTATCGCCTCCGGCTCGCATATTACCTCACCGAGTTCTTGCTTAGGATTGGTACGGGGCAGGCATCGGCGCGGCACCTGCCCGCCGAAGCCCTCGCCCCGCCACGGCGGGGCGAAAACCGTCCGAACTATTTCAAGAATAGTCCACCACAGTTTTTCGGAACACAGCGGAGGTTATTGGTTTTAAGGCGCTAATATCATGAAAATCATCCTTTACATGACAATGACGGCGAATGGGTATATCGCCAAAGAAGACGATGAGACGCCGTGGTCTGATATAGTTTGGGAAAGTTATTGCGAGTTCGTAAAAAAGAGGGGTAATATTGTTGTGGGAAAACGCACATACGAAATAATGAAGGAGGCAAATGAGTTTGAAAAACTGGGATTTCCGATTACCGTCGTCGTTTCAGATTCTACGGGTGACGAAGGAGCGGATAAAATATTTTTTGTATCTTCTCCGAAAGAAGCTGTTGCAGTAATGAAAGAAAAAGGAATGGATGAGATGGTTGTTGGCGGCGGGAGCACATTGAACACGGGGTTTCTTGAAGACGGCCTCCTTGATGAGATATACCTTGATATTGAACCCCGGCTTTTTGGAAAAGGGATAAAGCTTTTTTCCGATACAGACGTAAGTGTAAATCTCCGTCTGTGTGAAGTCGCAAAACTCTCCAAAGACGTTATACGGCTCCACTATCGGGTGTTAAAATAATCCCTTCTCCCCATACCAATATCATATCAACAAACTTGCTTGCCCGCCCCGTTAGAGAAAACTGCTCTAACGGGGCCCGCCTCCTCAAAGGGCGGGAAAATGTAAGGATGTTGTGCATATTTTTATAACCATGGGGGAGTTTCCAAAAATCATTTTCCGATGTATCTTAAAGAGGTGGAATGCGTGATCTGTTTTGGTTGCGTTTCGCACTAATGACCTTATTTTATGCTCTACATAAAGATGGACAAGCAGCCGGATAATATCACTTGCGGTCCAACCAGCTTGCAAGCGGTGTACGATTACTTCGGCGACGAGATTGGTTTACGCCAAGTCATTGAGGAAGTGCACCCCATCTCGGGTGGGGGCACTTTGGCGTGCTTCCTTGGCTGCCACGCTCTCGCGCGAAACTACTCGGCCATTACCTACTCATACGATCTGCAGATGTTTGACCCGACATGGTTTCAGTCTAAAAATGTGGATTTACATGCCAAACTTGTCGCGCAAGCAAAGCACAAACGGAAAGAAAAACTTCTTGAAGCAACCGAGGGCTACTTGCGCTTTCTTGACGCGGGCGGCAAGATTCTTTTTCAGAGCCTCACCACCAATCTTTTACGCTCAATCCTTGAACGAGATATCCCGGTCATCGCAGGACTTTCCTCGACCTATCTTTACCAATCCGCCCGCACCCGCGAGGATGAGGATGGCAACGATATCTATGATGATGTACGCGGCTACCCGGACGGACATTTCGTGGTAATCGCCGGCTATGACGACGAGGGACGCATTGTAGTCGCCGACCCGTACGGCCATCCCAAGACCGGCAGTACCCTGTATGCGGTAAAAGTGACACGGCTCATAAACGCCATTCTCCTCGGCATTGTCACTTATGACGCAAACCTTCTTGTGATAGAACCGAAGACAAGGTCTGCCGGAAGAAAGACCGAGCAAAAAACACTGTTTGTTGACGAATCCGGTTATCGCGGCCCCGCAGCCGCGGTATCTTTCTAGACCCTTCGGGATAAAACTCCATATATTACCCAATACTACCCATGCGCGAGGCCTTTTCTTAAGCGCGTTTTTATGTTTGAGTATGGTTTTTATTTGGCTGGTTCCTTATCTTGTTATAAAATGGAGGCATTATGCAGCAGACCATAACTCAACCGGCCCCGCGAAAAGAGGCCTACGGCCGCCCAAAAGACTTTGTTGAAACACACAAAATAATAAGCACGCAAGCGGGACTTCGCCACGCTGTAGTGGCTTCGTCCACGCAAGCGGGAACGGCGGCTCCGGAAAAAGAACAAAAGAAACAATTTGATAAATTGTTTGCGACCGAAGCGCCAAAGGCGCGCCGCAGCGGAGTGCTTCCCCTGCAGTTAATTCGGGAATTAACGGTGTCCGGGCATATCGTTGGCGCCAAAGAAGAAAACATAAATCCGGGGTCGTTGGATTTAACGGTGTCGGAAGAAGTATACCGGGTTGATGAGGCTTTTTTACCTCGCCCGGGGGAGTCCGTTGCCTCGTGCCTCAAAGAAGCGAATGCGATGCGTTATGACATCGCACTGCCTCTTGAACGGGGAACGACGTACATTGCGCGCCTGAACGAATCGCTCGCGCTTCCGCGCGGCGTATATGCGTATTGCAACCCAAAATCAAGCACCGGACGCATAGACGTGTTCGTGCGGGTAGTTGCGGATGGTGTTGCGCGGTTTGATTCCATTACACCCGGAGGTTTTCAGGGCGCGTTGTGGGTTTTTATAAATCCGCTCTCTTTTCCCATCAAACTTGCTTCTCGGGAAGCGCTCTCGCAGATAAGATTTTTTAATGAGGACGCGCGCTTGAGCGAACTTGAGCTTGAACTGGCCTTTGAGAGGGACAGGTTAGTCTGGGACAGAGAAAAAAAACCCGTAACATACGAGCAGATGGTGGTACGGGATAATGACGGATCAATGATTCTGACGCTCGGCGCTTCCGGCGCGCATGTCGGATGGGAGTGTTTGGGATTGAACCATATTTTAGATATCAGCCGGCGGGATTATTATAATTCCTTGGATTTCTTCCGTCCGCTTGTAAGCAAAGGAAATCGCGTTCGACTGAAACAGGGCTGTTTTTACATTCTTTATACGCGGGAGCGGCTCCGCGTTCCCCCGCATTTTGCCGCGGAAATGATACCGATGGACCATCGCTCCGGCGAATTTCGTTCTCACTACGCGGGGTTTATTGACCCGGGCTGGGGATTCGGGAGCTCCGGAGAGGGAACGGGACGCCCGCTGGTGCTTGAGGTGCGTCCCATCTTTCAGGATGTTGAATTTCAGGATGGCCAGCCGGTTGCAAAAATCCGCCTTGAGCGCATGTTTGCAAACCCTGAACTTTGCTATGACGAACTGGACAAGTCAAATTATCGCAGGGAATCGGCATTGCCGCTGCTCTCCAAACATTTCAAATTTCCCGAACAACAGTCATAAAGTGCCCTGGCGGGCATAGGCATGGATGAGATGAGTCGCAAAGGAAAACTCGTTGTTATTGACGGAACGGACGGGTCGGGAAAAAAGACTCAAACCAAACTTTTGCTTTCCCGCTTGCGAGAAAGAGGATATGACACATTTGCTCTCTCGTTTCCGCAGTACGGAGAGAAGTCAGCCGGGTTGGTGGAAGACTATTTAAACGGCAAGTACGGACAACCCGGCGAGGTAAACCCGTATGCGGCTTCTTTGTTTTACGCGTTGGACAGGTTTGATTTGTCCGCAAAAATCCGAGCGGCGCTGGATGAGGGAAAAATCATCGTTACCGACCGTTATGTTACTGCAAACGCGGGACACCAGGGAGGAAAAATTAAGGATTTGGAAGAGCGGAAAAAATTTATTTCCTGGATGTACAACGTGGAATACGAAATTTTGAGAATTCCCCGGCCGGATTTGGTTGTTATTCTGCATGTGCCTGCAGAAGTCGGACAAAAACTTGTTTTGAAAAAACAACAGCGGCTGTATCTGGAGGGAAATAAAACGCAGGACCTGCATGAAGCGGATTTGGCGCATCTGAAAGCGGCGGAAGAATCTTACTTGTGGCTGGCTGAACAATTCCCGAAAGAGCACAAAGTTGTTGAATGTGTGCAAGGCGGACGATTGTTTTCCCGGGAAGCAATCCAGGAAAAACTATGGCAGGCAATCTTTCCGACCTTGCAGGATTTTGCTGCCGTAAAGAGCGATAAACCGTAGATGTTGCGCAAAACATGAAGGAACAGTATCTTTTTCCGGAGAGCGCGGACAGCGCGGGCGCATACGCGCCGGATTTTAGAATGGAAGAATGGAGTGAACGGGACCGACGTTATTTGGAGCCGTTTGTTACCAATCCGGACGAGTTGATTACAATTCTGCGTAATTTGCCGCCGGAGCTTATTGGAGCGCTCTGCTCGCGCGCAAGCCGCGCCAAGGCGTCGCTTTTGCGTGTTTTATTGCAGGAATACGTCTATCCGATAGCGGAGGGAGAGGATCGCGCGCTTGCCGAGGAGTTGGAGCAGACAATTGACCTTCTGCGCGAGCGCGGCTTTAAAAATATTCTCAACAACCAGCGCGCACAGCAATTTTTTACCCGCTGGCTTTCTCAATACGGGGATGACTCCATTGCGCAGATGACCGGCACACACATGGTGTGTTGGGGTATTTCACAGGTGGCGATGAAATTTATTGAAGACCAGCGTATAGGTCTTGAACCGATAGAGAAGTCAACGCGGTATGTGAATTTTTCTGCAAAAACAAACGGCAGGTACCTTTACTATATTCCGCAGCCGGACCTGGAACGCCTCGGGTTTTTAGAAGATTATCGCGCCACGCTTGATTATTATTTTGATATATACAGCGCGCTGGTGCCCAAACTCACTGCGTGGCTCGGCCAGCATTACGCCGAATCACCTTCCGTGCTTGAAAAAAAGGCGTTTGACTCGTTGCGCGGACTGCTGCCGATGGCGACACTGGGGCAGGTGGCGTTTCGCGGAAATGCGCAGGCGTTTGAATACTTGCTCGCGCGTTCATTGCGGCATCCTCTGGGCGAGCTGCGCTGGATTGCGCAGACGATGCGCCGTGAGCTTGATAAAGAGATTCCCTCCTTATTGCTTCGCTTGGACGGAGCGCAGTCCGGCGCGTATCAACAGTATTTGGTTGGAAAAAAACGGCGGGTGGAAGAGGTGGTGATACAGGCGGAATCTGATACGTTGGCAAAAACACTACAACTGCCGGAGCCGGTTTCCATGCCGGAAGTGTCTTGCATTGAGCATGATCCTGATCTGGAAATAAAACTTGCTGCCGCAATTCTTTTTTCCGGAAGCCACTGTAGCTGGAAAACGCTTGAGAAAGAGGTCGGGCGCTTGGGCAGGGGTGATCTGGAGGGTATCATCCGTGCCTATGCGCGTGACAGAACGGCGCGATGGCAGAAAATAGGCCGTGCCTTTGAGAATTCATATCTGCGCTTTGAAATTGTCATGAATATCGGTGCCTATCGCGATCTGCATCGTCATCGTATGTTGACGCAGGAACGCCAGCGCTTCTCTGTGCATCACGGTTATGACATGCCTGCCATTGTCAGAGAAGCGGGACTTGCCGAACAATTTTCCTCGGCGATGGAGCGCGCACAGAAACTCTTTTTTCAGATAGAGCCGCACGACCCCGAACTTGCGCAATATGTCGTCCCGCTTGCGTATCGGATGCGTTTTTACCAGTACGAGAACGTGCGCGCGTTTTTTTGGGAAACCGAACTGCGTACTTCCCCGCAAGGGCATCCGGACTACCGGTTCATTGAACAGGAAAAATTTCGCATCTTTACAGATATCTTTCCTCTTTTTAAAGAGTTGCTTTTCGTGGATACGGGCGATTATAGGGTAGCGCGGCGCGGTGAAGAAGAGCGCGGTGAGCGAAGAGCAGAACGCATTATGGAGGGATTGCGAAAGCATAACGAAAAAAATACGTAATGAAAAACGCGTGATACTTTAAATCTTTCCCAACAAAGCATATACTATATTTATGCTCGACATACGATTTATCCGCGAAAACCCCGATTTGGTTCGTGAAGCAGCGCGTAAAAAGCGCGTGGATTTTGATGTGAACCAACTGCTGGAGGTGGATGCGAAACGCGTTGCGGTATTACAAGATGTAGAGAAATTACGTGCTCGGATGAATGTGGGATCGGAGGCGGTAGCCAACGCGCCGGAAACGGAACGCAAGCATATGATTACCGATTTGCGTACGATAAAAACGGATCTTGCCCAAAAAGAAGAACGCTTAAAAGAGCTGAACGAAGAGTGGCGGCAACTGATGTTTCGTGTTCCGAATATTCCCGACCCCTCTGTGCCGGACGGGGACTCAGATGCGGACAATCAGGAAATTCGGCGTTGGGGCGATATTCCGCATTTTGATTTTTCTCTGAAAAATCATCTTGAATTGATGCGGGACTTGGACCTTGCGGACTTTGAGCGCGGCTCAAAAGTTTCCGGCTTTCGCGGATATTTTCTCAAAAACGAAGGGGTGCTGCTCTCTTTTGCACTTTGGCGCCATGCTCTTGATTATATGATGGCAAAAGGGTTTACTTCTCTTATTTCCCCCGCGCTTGTCAAAGAGGAAAGTCTGGTAGGCACCGGAAAACTGCCGCAATTTCGGGAGGAGCTCTACGGTACGGACGACAAGCTGTATCTTGCCGCCACGGCAGAAATTTCCGTGATGGGCTATCACATGAATGAAACGTTTACGGAAGCGGAATTTCCCAAAAAATATATTGCGTTTTCTCCGAGTTACCGCCGCGAGGCCGGAAGCTACGGAAAAGATACGCAGGGAATTATCCGGGTGCATGAATTCGTAAAAGTGGAGCAGGTTATTTTGTGTAAAGCCGAACATCAAGAATCCGTGCGGTGGCATGAAGAGTTGACGCGTTATTCGGAGGAGATGCTTCAGGCGCTTAATCTTCCCTATCGCGTTGTTATTAACGCAACGGGGGATTTACCGTTTGGGCAGGTCAAAATGTATGATATTGAAACATGGCTTCCTTCCGAAGAAAAATATCGCGAGACGCATTCTTCTTCCATTTTGCATGATTTTCAGACACGGCGGCTGAACATCCGCTACCGCGACAAAGAAGGAGCACTGCACTTCGCGCATTCACTCAATAACACCGCAATTGCGACTCCGCGCCTGCTTGCCATGCTGCTTGAAAACTATCAACAGGAGGACGGTTCCGTGCGGGTGCCGGAGGCGCTTCGGCAACATGTTGGCGTTTCGGTTATTACTCCGAAAAAAGCGTGAGTCTATTCATGCGCGAGCGTGCTTTTTCTGGAACAAAGACATGGGTGGAAATATCCGCTTTTGCACTACTTTACAACTACCGCTTGTTTAGACGGCTTGCGGGGAAAACTGCAGGAATAATGGCGGTGGTGAAGGCAAATGCCTATGGTCATGGTATGGCCGAGGTTGCAAAAATTTTGGCAACTTCGGCAAGCCCAAAAAGCCAAGTTCCAGGTTCCAAAACGGATAGCCGGCCATTATGGTTTGGTGTTGATAGCGGCGCGGAGGCTCTCGCTCTGCGCGGCATAGGTATTTCTGAACCTATTCTTGTGCTCGGGCTCATTTGCCCTGAAGAATTTCGGGGGCTTACAGCAAACAATGTCAGCTTTGTCCTCGCGCGCAAGGAAGACATAGACCTTCTTCCCCCTCGCGCAAAGTTTCAAATAAAAATAGAAACGGGAACAAATCGATTGGGATTTTTTCCGCAAGAGCTTCCTTTTGTGATTCGGCGGCTAGAGCGGCTGCGGAAGAGACCCGAAGGTTTTTATACACATTTTGCGGACGCAGAAAACACGCACTCTCGTTTCTGGAAACGGCAACTCGTTGAGTTCAGGCGCGCAGAAGGACTTTTCTTGCGGGCATGGAGCGCGCCGCTTTTTAAACACGCCTCCGCCACTGCGGCGGCATTACAGTATCCTTCGGCGCGCTTTGATATTGTGCGGGTTGGCATCGGTCTGTATGGACTTGAACCTGATCCGCGTCTCCGGGCGCTTCCCGTAGTCCAAAAACTTCGTCCGGTTCTTTCCTGGAAAACACGCACGGTACAGGTAAAAAAGGTGTTAAGAGGAGCAACGGTCGGTTATGACCGGACATTTCGTGCGCGCCGACCCATGACTATTGCGGTATTGCCGGTGGGGTATTGGGACGGATATGATCGCGGCCTCTCTTCACGCGGGGTTGTGCTGCTTCGCGGAAAGCGGGCCCGGGTAATTGGGCGTGTCTGTATGAATATGACAATGGTGGATGTAAGTGATGTGCCGCGTCCCGGGGTTGGAGAAGAAGTAACTCTTCTGGGAAAAAGCAGGAACGGTGAAGAAATTACCGTTGCCAATATGGCGCGTCAGCTTCATACTATTACCTACGAAGTGGTAACGCGCATTAACCCGCTTATCCCGCGCGTTATTGTTTTGTAAGATCCGGAACATGCCTCGGGACATCCTTCGTTCAAGCCGGCGGCTGCGTCGCCGGCAGACATTCTTTCGAATGGCACGAACCGTCGGGTATATTACTGCGGCGCTCGTGCTTATGGGGGGAGTTTTATTGCTTCCGTTTTTTCGTGTGCGTGAGATTTCCTTTTTTGGTTTACAGCACCTTTCCCGGGAACAGCTTGGCGCACAAGTAAATCAAGCACTTTCCGGAAAGCGCTGGTTATTTATCCCGAACAGAAATATTTTTATACTCTCCACAACCGCGATAACAGACCGGTTGTACGAGGCTTTTCCGCGTATCAGTGCAGTGACGGTAAAAAAAATCTTCCCGCACAAAATTACACTATCAATTACCGAGCGGCCAAAAGACACAATTTGGTGCGCGGGAGGCCAGCGGGAGATTCTTCCTCCGGCCTGTTTTTTCATAGATGAGCGCGGCACTCTCTTTCAGGAAGCGCCGTTCTTGCGTGGAAATATGCTCTCGCGTTTTTTTGATGAGCGCGCGTCGACGGAAGTCAGCGTGGGAATGTCCGTACTCACGATGGAAGAAAAAAACATGCTTGACGGCGTTCGACAAGAACTTTCCGATGTACTCGGAGTAGAGATAGCATACATTACTATAAAGGACGGGCCTGTTTTCTCACTGCTTACAAATGAAGGTTGGTCGGCGCTTATAAACACGCGAATAGATATACAAGAATCCGTAGAAAACCTCCGCTTGGCATTTGCGCGTACGCTGCGAGACAAGCGCGATGCGCTGGACTATGTTGATCTGCGCTTTGGAGATAAGCTGTACTATAAATACAAAAATGCTAAACCCTAAACTTAGGTGGTGTGCTATTACCGCTACTCAAGCCGATAGATGAAAATGGAAGTCCCCGCGCGCGCAATCGGCTCTTCTCCCTCCAGCCACCTGTAGCGATCTTCCGGCTCAATGCGAAACCCGTTTACCGGTGTGCCTTGCGCGCCTTGTAGGAATGTTGCCGAGACGGCAAAATATCCCTTTGGTTTTCCCTTTGCCGACTGCCATGGCTCAAAAACTTCTCCAAGATAGTAGCGCGGGGAACCTCCGCCGAAATAGTCAAGCGCGATATGCTCAATACTTTCTTTTTTTATAAATTGCGCGAGCCTGCCAAGATCCTGCCCCCAGTCATAATTTGAATCTACTGCGTAACGGTACCCGTTCATTGTTCCGCCCGCAAGCGCGTTGTAGTAAGAGAGAAAGTGAGGAAACGTTGAGAGCACAGAAACAAACCCCCAGAGCAGCAGCGCAAGCAAAACAGCATATCGTCGTGTCGCGCCAATAAAGCGACGCCAGAGCAGATGTATCGTTCCCCAGAAACTTTGCGGCTCAAAACGTTCATGAGTATGTATCCAGCGCACGATTTGGCGTGAAACCAATAAATATACAAAAGGCAGCGTGGGCAGTATATGCCGCACGCCGATATTGAGCGGGCTGCGGATTGAGAAAAACCAGTAAAATGCAGTAAAAGTAAAACTGACCGTGAGTACCGCGTTATCACGGAGCCATTCCACAAAAGCTGCAAATGTCTTTTCGCGAGCTCTCCGGAGGTTTTGTATTCCAAACAGCAGTGCGATAACCGTGAGTATGTGGAAAACAAGCTGTTCTTTAAGCAAGTATAGTATCGGAAAATATGCTCTCCATCCTGCGGCAGAAACTTCTCCGAGAAAGTATGTTGTATTTCCGCCGGAAGCGCGCTGGATAACCATGAGCAGTCCAAACAGGTATTGTGCTATCGGGCGGAGCACGGGCTTATCTGCCATCCAGGTAACGGTACCTGCAAGCGGACGGATGCCGAAGGAACGGAGCGTTGTTGCGGTGTCTGATACCTGTCGTGCTGTCGGGTAATTCCAAACATGAAATTGATATACTGCCCAAATGACAACAAGCGCGATAGACGTCATCAGTATTATTGCTCCAAACAAACGGAGCGCTTTTGCGACATATCGCTGCGCGCGTTTTATAAAAACGGGCAATGTCCGCAGCTCGTCAAATTCGCTTAAAAATACCCATAACGCGCCGAACAACATAAAAAACGGTAACAGCAAAAACGTGGAAAACTTAAGCGACAGCGCAATACCGAGAAGTACGCCCGCATATAAAAGGCGGCGTCTGCTCGGGTTTTGCAGGTATGCAAGAAATCCCGCTATACCGATAAAAAAGCCGAACGCGGCGGCAAGGTCGGTCGTTACATAACGTGAGTGCGCAATAAAGGTGGGGGAGAAGGCATAGAAGAAAAGAGCCAAGAGCGCCACTTTCTCTCCATAATGTCGTCGCACCCAGGAAAAAAAGAGCCAGCCGAAGAAAATTGCAAGCAGCAATAGTGGAAACCGCGCCCAGTGTAAAATTTGATCTGCATCATTACCCGACTCGTAGAGAAATATGCTTCCCATTGTCCATTGGCCGTTCAGGTCCTCTTGCCATGCCGGAACGTTGACAGGAAAATTTGGTCGCAAGAGCAACAAAGGAAGAGCGGCCAGATCTTTAATAAGCGGCGGATGCTCGGGGTTGAGCCGCATGTCTTGCCGGGTGAGATATGAATATCCTGCCGGAATATGAGCAAGCTCGTCCATAATTGCCGTATCCGAGTACTGCGAGAAGAAAAGCAGTACAAACATGGCGGCAAGCATGCCTATGGCAATAATTTTACTGATTCCGGACATATGCGCCAACCGCATAGCTTTATGAAATCTTACCGTTTTATGTATTATTATACCTAAAGGAGCGCAAAGAAGACAGTGCTCACTATTGCGTCTTTTCCCACAAAATTTCGGGGGTAATAAGATTTCTCGGTCCCGCGATAAGGATGTCTTGGGAAATTTTTTGGACTACGGCATCCGGAATAGCCGAAGCAATCTGCGCGCGAAGCGACGGACTGTCCCCAAGCAGCACCACCGCAATGGGGCCGCGCGCACGAGCGATGCGTCCTGCTTGTTCGGGTAGCACATACGTAACGTGTTTTTTGGCTTGTTCTGCCGCAGTGGCGGTATCGGTAATAAACATAATAGTTTGTGCCGACATGGGTATGCCGTTCACCGACACCCCGCCCCTGTTTACGATAATATATTTTTCTGTTGATGACGGAAGCGAGTTGAGAAAATTCCCCGCTTTGACCGACGGCACATCAAAAGCGTCCGCGACGTTTGGACTTATTCCCCATTGCCCGAAGTAACGATAAGCGTTCCCGAGCGCCACTCCGGCGAGCAGCATAAAGAGCAGTATATGCGTAATTTTTCCAATGCGTAATGCGGCATGTGCGAAAAGCCAGTCAAGTCCGAGCGCGGAAAGCACGTACACTGCGGGGATGATGCCGATTGCGCGAAGCGCGTGCGGGATGCCCTCATTACTGGTGATGACAGGGAGTAAAAACAGGACAATCCACCAAAAAAGCAAACCATACGTGCTGGACACGGACAAGCGGAGAATACGAGGGATAAAAATTAACGCTTTACTCATGAACCCCAAGCCCCCGCTCCTCCTGTTGACTTCCGACAATTTATGCATTTCGCTTCGGGTCATTTCTTTTATGGCAACAATAATGCCCAGCGCAAAGAGGATTCCTACCGGTAAAATGAGCTGCGGCTCCCCGGCTATGTTGTGCCTCCAGTTACCGTCTCCGCGAAACCAAAACATGCCCAGCGTGTCGCGCAGATTCTTTCCGAGTGTTATGAGCGGCTCCGGGGAGGAAAAGACGGAGACCTGTGTTGTGCGCCCAAAAAAATCAGCGGGGTGTGCCGCAAAGTATAAAAATAAAGGGGAAGCAGCAATAAGCGCAAAAAAGAGAAAGAGGATGAACAGGCACGGAAAGCAAGGTTGCGGCTTTTTTGTACCCCTTCGCCATTCCCGTATTCCGATGAGAAAGGGAATAACAAGCAGTAAGGGCGCAATGCGATACGCGATGTAAGAATGTATTCCTGCGCCAAAAAACAATCCCCCGGCTACGGCGCTGAAAACGGCTGAAGTTTTTTTTGACAATCCTTCCTCCCGCCCGATAATTTTGAAGAGGAAAAAAAGCCCCCAGACCAGAAAGAAGGGGGCCATGATAGCGCGAAAACCGATACGCGAAAAATTTACATGCCAAAAGCTTACAGAAAGAAAAAATGCGGCAAAAAGCGCGATGCGCTCCGCACTCATATTCCCTGATACCGGAAACAGGCGAAATAAGCGCCGCGAGAAAAAGTATGTGCCTAAAACGGTAAAAATTCCAAAGAGCGCGGAGACCAAACGTATTGCCCAGGGGTAATGTCCAAATCCCGCAACGGCCAGACCCACGAGATTCACAAACAGCCCCTCCCTGCCGTTGTTGTTTGGAAAGAAAACAGGAAATGTTCCCGAACGTACCGCGGCGATGCCGTCATTTCCGTTTATCGCTTCATCCGGATAAAGTCCGGGCGGTACGGATTGTAGATGATACAGGCGAAAAAATGCGCCAAGAATGAATAGGGCAAGAAGGAGCGACAAAACCGTGCGCTTTTTCATCTCTATATTATAGAACTGTTGGCGCAACATCGCCACTTCGCCTCCCGTTGGAACGGCTGCCCGTCCCGGGAGAGTGATTGTACTACTCCAAAAACATGCTATCATAAAAGAAATGGGGACCTCTTTATATAATATTAAAACTGTCGCGCCGCCCGTGTCCGAACAGCCCTTGTCTTCGGACCGAAAATCTCACTATTTTTTTTCGGCCGTTGCGGGTTTCGGCGCAGGAATCTTTGCAATACCGGTTGTTTACAATCTGGGGTTTACTCACGGTGTTTTAGTATTCCTGCCTCCTCTTGTGGCGCTGGGCGCGCTGCTGGTGGCAATTGTGGGGAGGATATTAGGCAAAGAGCGAAAATGGCTGATTCAGGCAGTTCGTTTTCTTGTCGTCGGATTTTTGAATACCAGCATGAGTTTCGGCATGCTTAATTTCGGAAGTCTGATTACGGGGATTT
Organism: Parcubacteria group bacterium; assembly: GCA_016179715.1. GTDB lineage: Bacteria > Patescibacteriota > Minisyncoccia > JACPCQ01 > JACPCQ01 > JACPCQ01. The sequence goes on along the minus strand of JACPCQ010000065.1, from coordinate 1,349 downwards.
ATGCCGGCCGCGGAATAATCGTTATTAATGTCATTGCGTTTATCATTGCTTTTTCAAATAGTTTTATTTGGAATCGGTATTGGACATTTGGAAGAAGCACTTCTCCAATCGGCGCCGAGTTTGGAAAGTTTCTTGCGGTAACACTGGGGAGCCTTGCGCTGGACACCGGTTTGGTCTTTACGCTTACGACATATATTCCGCACGACGGCCTTTCTCCTGCGGCGCTGGAAAACCTGGCAAAGGTGTTTGGCGCAGGCATTTCTATGCTCTGGAACTTTCTTGGATATAAATTTGTCGTTTTTAAAAAATAGGTATTCGGCATTTATGTCAAATAACACACGCTACGACACTGCACATACCTTTCTGTTATGCGGGAAGTCCGTTATTATTCTCGGAGCGCTCGTTGTCGCGCTGTTTCCCCTTATGACTTTTGCGGCGGTGACGTTTTCTGTTGGGGGATTGGAGTTGCGCGCGCCAAACACCGATGAGCATCTTGATCTTGTGCCCGCAGGAAGTACGGTACGCCTGCGTTGGAGTGCGACGAACGCGGAAGAAATAGTGCGTTATCGTATGCTTATTGAACGTCAGGGAGCGGGCGGGGGTTGGCAAAACCTTGATGTTCCCGAGGGAAGAACAATGGCGGATATTACCATTCCAAATCGTTCGGGACTTTATCGGATTCAATTGCTTGCCTGTGATTTGTCGATAGGCACGGACGCAGATCTGCCGGATCGTTGCCCGGAAGAACACTTTTTTATTTCTGCGCTCGTCTTCCGGGTCGTTGATGCGGTGACTTCTTCTTCAGAAGCCATCGGGGCGTTGCAGTTTTCTTTAACGCCGCCAATCATTCATCGCGGAGACGCCGTTACGCTTTCTTGGAGTGCTCCGAGGGCAGTACAGGTATTTTTTGTAAGAGACTGGAATCGTGACGGGGCGGAAGCAGAGTTCGTTTTGCGTCCCGCTACGGGAGGAACGCTGCAATTTAACGATACACAGAGCAACATTACCTGGCCTGCGGGGATGCATCGCTTTCAAATCCTCGCGTGTACTGCTCGCCAGCAATGCACGCTTGCTCCGGACTGGTTTAATTACGAAGTCCAGGAAAGCGCAGGAACGGGTTTTGCGGACGGTGAGACGGCTTCGGCCGGGGAATCGAGCGCACCCGGAGCAGTGCCGCTTGCGCTTATCGGTAACTTGCGCATAACTTTGGGAGGGATAACCGAGTCGGCGGAGATTGTTCCCCCGGGAAGCGAGATAACGCTGCGCTGGCGCGTGGATAATCTGAATGACATCGTGCGCTATCGTTTGTTTGGACGAAATGGAGACAGGAGATGGGAAAATCTTGAGAC
>JACPCQ010000064.1 GCA_016179715.1 Parcubacteria group bacterium | reverse complement strand
AAATCGCCGGAGTGCGGGCGGTGACACTTGCGGGTTCCGCGCGCCGGTGGGAAGAAACAGTCGGCGATCTGGATTTTCTTGTCGCTGCGGAACAACCCGAGCGTGTGATGGAAGTATTTGTGCGTATGCCCGAAGTAGAGCATGTATACGGGCGCGGAAAAACAAAAACAAACGTGCGCCTCCGCACGGGCATTGATGCGGATTTGCGTGTTGTAGGGGAAGAATCTTTTGGCGCCGCACTCCAATATTTTACGGGAAACAAGGCGCACAATGTTGCGTTACGAAAAATCGCTGTTGCCAAGGGATATAAGTTAAATGAATACGGACTTTTTAAAAAGAAGCGCAAAATTGCAGGACGCACGGAAGAAGAAATTTACCGCAAACTCGGCTTGTCCTGGATGCCGCCCGAGATGCGGCTGGATGTGGGGGAGATTGAACTTGCACGCAAAAAACACATTCCGCGACTGGTAGAGTTCGGCGATATTGTTGGGGATTTGCAGACACAGACGGACTGGACGGATGGAGCAGACAGCATTGAGGAGATGGCGCGCGAGGCAAAAACGCGCGGGTGGGAATACATCGCCGTTACTGACCATACGCGAGGACTTGCAATGACCGGAGGTGCGGATGAGAAAAAACTCCTGCGGCAGATGCGCGCGATTGATCGTCTGAATAAAAAAAAGCTCGGCATCCGGATATTGAAAGGTGCGGAGGTGAATATTACAAAAGACGGAGGGCTGGACATTCACGACAGCGTGCTTGCTCAATTGGATGTCGCTGGAGCTGCGGTGCATTCGTACTTTCATCTGTCTGAAAAAGCGCAAACCGCGCGCATAATCCGTGCGATGGAAAACCCGCATGTGGACATTCTTTTTCACCCGACCGGACGCCTTATCGGGCGCCGAGAACCTCTCGCGCTTGATATGCAGGAAATTTTTAAAGCGGCGCGCCGTACCCGCACTGTTCTTGAGATTGACGCGATACCCGACCGGCTTGATTTGCACGATAAATATATTCGCGAAGCCCGCGCACAGGGAATAAAATTTGCTATTGATACCGATGCGCACGCAGCCGCGCAATTTAGCGTTATGCAATACGGGGTGGGACAGGCGCGCAGAGGATGGTGTGAGAAAAAACATATCATCAATACGCTCCCTCTCGGAAAACTGTTGCGGGAATTGCGAAAGCCGAAGGAGAAAAGGAAATGGTAACGTAAATAATTCACAATTTCCAAATACCAAATTTCCAAACAATTTCCAAGCAAGCGAATTTCCACATAGCCCATCCTTTTCCTGATATGTACGATAGCCGTGCGCAACGAATTTTTCACATTGTCCGGTCCATTCCTCGCGGAAAAGTTGCAACATACACGTATGTTGCAAGAAAGGCGGGAGTGCCGAAAGCGGCGCGATATGTCGGGAACGTCTTGGGCAACAACCGCTCCTCGCGCGTTCCGTGTCATCGTGTGGTGCGCAAAGACGGGCATGTGGGCGGGTTTCGCGACGGCACGCGTGAAAAAGTCCGGAGGCTGCGCCGCGAGGGAGTTGTCATCCGCGGCAATTGTGTGGGGGCGGAACATATCCTACAATAACTCCATGACACTTTTGTGGATTATCGGCGCGAGTCTTGCCGAAAGCATTGTTTCGCTTGTTGGACGCAGTTTAGTTTTTCTCGGCGAAGAACGCATGAAGCGCTTCGCCCATTTTTTCTTGAGTCTCTCGGTGGGCACGCTTTTAGGAGTTATTTTTCTTGACATCTTTCCGGAGGCGCTGGAAGCGGCAACGGCTAATACTGTATTTTCCTGGACGCTTGCGGGTTTCCTTTTGTTTTTCGTGTTGGAGCGCGCGCTTTTTTATTACCATTGTCATGAGGGCGAATGCTCGGTGCATGCGGTGGGATACTTGGTGCTTTTTGGGGATGCCGTGCATAATTTTATTGATGGCGTTATCATTACGCTTGCATTTCTCGTTGATTTGCATCTCGGGCTTGTTACAACCTTTGCCGTACTCCTACACGAATTGCCGCAGGAGATAGGGGATTTCATTGTGCTGTTGCACAGCGGATTTAGCCGACGTAAAGTAGTTTTTTATAACTTTCTTGTCGCACTGACCACGGTTTTGGGCGCGCTCTTGGCATACACAATTGTTTCGCGATTTGCGTTCCAGCAGCTTATCGGTCCGGCGCTGGGGCTTGTGGCGGGGAATTTTCTTTATATTGCGGCGTCCGATCTTGTTCCGGAACTGCACCGTCACGCACAAAAAAAGACCACGTTTGTATTTGAGGTCTTCTTGGTGTTGCTGGGCATCTTTTTGATAGCGGCAGGAAATGCTATTCTCTAGCGCGCTATTTTTTTGCGGGCGGCAACTGGTTGAGCACTGCGGCAAACGCTTCCGGATGATGCTCGGCAAGTTCTGCGAGCATTTTTCTGTTGAGCGTGATGTTTGCCGATTTTAGCCGGTGTATGAGTACGCTATAGGAGACGCCGTTTGCGCGGGAAGCGGCGTTAATTTTTATCTGCCAAAGCTTGCGGAAGTTGCGCTTCTTCTTTCGGCGGTCGTGAAACGCGTGCACGCCCGCATGCAAAATCGCCTCACGCGCAGAGCGTTCTTTTGATTTGCGCCCCCAACGATACCCCTTGGTCATCTTGAGCACGTTGCGGCGGCGTTTCGTTGCTGTTGTTCCTCGTTTAACCCGTGTCATGTTGTAAGTGAAAAAATTATATCTTACCGAATGGCAGATTGCGTTTCAGGTCTCTTTGCCTGACACAAAACGGAACCCACCCTTTCTGTTGGAGTTGTTTTGAACGCTCCGTTTTTGCGTTGAAGTGATTTTGCCCGGGCTTACGCCGCAGTACCTTCTTGCGTGCGGTGAGCTTCAGGCGTTTCTGAAACGATTTGTTTGTTTTCCCCGGCATGTGCGTGATTGTTTGTGGTTGGCCTTGGTGCGGCCTTCTTTTTTGCGCTGGAGCGTTCAATAACAAGATGACGGCCCCGCGGCCCTTTGCGCAACTCTTCGCTTATGATGAAAGGAGTGCTGATTTGAGTAAGCAAGCGCTCTACTCGTCCTCTGATAAATTGTTCGTCAAGATATTTTGCCCGTCCTCGTAACATCAACTCAACTTTTATGCGGTGCCCCTCCTCAAGAAACGCGATTGCCCGCTTGGCTTTTAGCTCCAAATCGTGCGGAGAAGTGTTAATGCCAATGCGCACCTCCTTTATCTCGCTACGAGCAGTTTTTGTGCCTTTTTTTCGCTTCTTTTCCTCAACATACAGGAATTTACCATAATCCATGATTTTTGCAACAGGCGGGTTTGCGGTCGGCGCAATTTCAATGAGATCAAGACCGCGTTCACGCGCGAGCGCGAGCGCCTGTTCCAGTTCAATGACGCCCAGATTGCTGCCCTGGTCGTCAATGACACGGAGAGAAGTTGCGCGTATCTGATTGTTGATGCGCGGGGAATCCGCGCTTCCTGGTCTTCCTGGTTTCACTACGATATCAGTGTAGCATAAAAGCGCCGGAGTGCAATTGTTTGGTTTACCCGCAAATGAGAAGCACCCTGCCAGACAATGCTGACAGGGTGCGTGCGACAGGGCGGGGCTGTGCGGCTATGCCGGGCAACACTTTGCCCTGGTGTGAAGAATGTGGAGCCTTCCTCTGCGCTGGGGCATGTCGGAGCAGTTCGGGCAGACCTCGGAATCAAATCGTGCCCCTGCCACATTCTCTTTCCCCAGCTCTTTCTCGAGTGTTTCCTGCTTCGCAGGAGACAAAATGATACCATCGAGAAACGTCCTCTTTTCTACAACGGTATCGCCGCATTCTGGATTACGGCACCGAAAAATGAAGGTTTTTTCCATTTCTCTTTCCCTTCTTTTTTCATGTTTCGTACAGGATTCTGTACGGAGGAGGGTCAAGCAGTTTTCTTGCGGCCCGGAATGCCAGGCCCCACATCTCATCTGGATGCTCGGCATGCCTCTCGCCGATAATGAGATCTACCTGTCGACGAGAAGCTTTCCGTCCTTCAATTCCCAGAGTGACGATGGCCTTCTTTGAGTAGAGGCGCAAAAAGCCGCAGATGCCAAACGAGTGCTGTAAATCAGTTCCCAGGGCGGTAAAGAGCGATGTCCGCGCTTGCCTGCCGCTCTCTTGGGAGACGATGTCTTCCACAAACGACAAAAACGTCTGTGGAATGGCGAGCGATGGGCAGCGGGGATTCCAGCCTGCTGGCTGGTTTTCCATCACATGCCGCAGGCTTGCCCAGAACCCAAACCCACCTGTTCCATCCCAATTGCTGACACATTCAGCGAAGAAGGACGCCTCAAAAATCCTGTCGTGCTGCTTCTGCTGCTTGCCACGAACCCAATTTACCCACGCGTTTGATGGCTTTCTTCCCATGACCGTCTCCTTCTCCTGGATACTGGTTGATGGTGAAAATCCCCTTTTTGGCTGGATTTTCTAGAACAAGACCACTTTCTGTATATCAGTAAACCCATCGTTTGTCAAGGAAAATCGGCATTGTTCGCGCGTCTTGTTGTCAGGCCTCATTGACCCTGCGGTCGTGTTTGCATATGATAAAGAACGGATTGCGTCTTTCTACATTTTGGAGGAGGAAGCGATGGAAGATAACCGCGACCCGCAGATGGAGAAGCTCATTGGAGCGGTCTACGATTGTTCAACGCCGGAGAGCGTGCTTGAAAGAGCGCGAGCAATTCTTTGGCAGAGAGCCGAACAATTATCAAACGCTTCCCCGGATCAGATAGGACGCCTGGAGATGGCGCTACGCAGTCAGGCGGAGCGCTACGGCGGAACACTTCCCGAAGAGGTATCTATTGTCTTGCTTCGGGCGCGTCGCGCGGCAACCGAGCGGGAAGATACGGCAAGAAGGAGAAAGAACAGAAAGAAAAAACGCATCTTTGAGTTTTCAGAACTTTTTTCCGGGCTTTTTCATGGTGCCGGCCCGGGCGAATAATTTTCCGGCACAACGCGCAAGAGCCGCCTCGTTTCATCAGAACGGGCGGCTCTTAATTTTTTTGCTTGTGCGAAATGGAGTGAGGTTGCGAAGGCTAGTCAGCGTAGGCGGAGTGTTACGCCGGAGTACTCAAGACCCTTCGGCGTGATGACGACTTTTTTCTCGTTGCTTCGCTCAATATATCCGGCGCGAAGCGCGCCAAGTTTGTGCGAAGCGGCGACTTCAAGAACCGTGGCTGTGTCGGCTTCCGAAACATAAAACGCAAAACCCGCGCCCATATTGAAATTGCCGTATGCTTCCGTGTCGTCCACCGGCCCGTGCTTCTGTAGGAAGCCGAAAATCGGGAGTTGCTTCGGCAGACGCTCAATGATATAGGCGAATGGCTGCGTCGCCCGCATGAGCTTGCGCCACCCGTGCCCTGTGATGTTCACCGCGTAGTGAATGGCGACACCGCGGTTGAGGCAGTCTTCCACGAGTCCGACGTAGATATGTGTCGGGTCGAGTAATGTCTCCCCGTACGTTCGCCCATCGTCGAGCCGAGTCATGTAGCCGTCAGGCAACTTGTCGGCAATCTTCCGTGCCATCGTGAGCCCGTTCGCATGGATACCGGAACTCTCGATGAAAATGATTGCGTCGCCATGTCGAATGTTTTCGGCGGTGATAAACCGCTCCTTCGGCTTCACGAGGCCCAACGCCGAACCAGAAAGCACGATTGCTTCCGGCACAACAACGCCCTTGAGTGTCGGAGTTTCACCGCAGCCCCAAACGCATCGCGCGAGATTGCAGGCGTTCTTCCATCCTTCGACGAGATCGTGGCATCGCTTCTCGTCGTTGAACCATTTTGAGTCGCTGACGGCGAGGTGCATTGCCACCGAAAGAGGAAGCGCACCGAGCGTAATCATGTCGTTCACGATCATCGCCACGGTGTCCTGCGCGATGCGGCCGTAATACGACTTGCCGGTGAGGCGATACATCACGTCGGCAACAAGATTCTTCGTACCGAGCCCTTCCTCGACATGCGCAAGGTAGTTATCTGGCGTTTCGATGAGATACGCGCTCTCTCCGCGGCTCATCTCGACCCCTTGAAATTCACCGTTGTTGAGTCTCCTGATGTTGCCTGCGGTCTCGCGGCCTGCACGTTGCGCCATCCGCTTGAACGGATCCATTGCGTCGTAGTTCACGCCGGCGCTCTCGTAGGTCATTTTTTCTGTCATTGGTCGTTCCTTGATATCAAGAAAAATAAAGCGATTAATTATAGACACAACGTATTCCAAGATGTCTGATACCCGGGAATAATACTAACGGAAGTTGATGACAATTCCCTCGGTTGTTTTTTCTGTCACGCGGCGCAGTCGCGGAAGAAACTCGCGAATCATAATCTCGCTCCATGATTCCATATCGTGCCGATGTTTTTTGAATTCTGTCATTGCGCGGCCGACGGGCACCCACCATGCATCGGCAACCTCGTGAGCGGGAAATTGCAGCTTTCCTACGGTTATCGGCGTCTCTTTTTTAAGTTCAACAAGCGCGGCGATGGCGGAGTGCACGTGCCCGACGGGGATGCGTGTGGCGCGTGTTGGCCGCTCCCGCAGGTCGCGAAACCCTCCGAGCAGCATTAGGCGTCGGATGTCGCTCGGACGTACGCCTGTTTCTTCTTCAACTTCATATAACACGCCGCTGTTCAGTCCCACAATGTTGGTCATCTCCGGCATAAGGCCGGGGAACAGCTCTCCAAGGAGCAAGAGCTGGTTTGTCGCGTGTTCTACATCGTTTATGGTTTTATGTCCGCCAAACCCCACCGATACTCTGCCGCGCAACCGTTCGTCTCCCAAATACCGCCGTTCCCGCGCGCTGGCTCCTTGTTCTTTTGCTCTGCGGTAAAATAAGAGTTTCCCGTTCCAGACAACGAGCGTGTAAATGATAATTTGTTGGCGTGACAAGTCGCGCTCCAAGCCGTGTCTGCCGTAACGCTGGCCGATTTCTCCCTCGCGGAACACCGTTTTTAAGAGCGGGTGCACGTCGTGCGTTATTTGTACGCCCGCGGAGAACGGAGCAGGGCGGAAACCGACCCGTTCCGTGAGCGTTTTGGTGGGCACAAAAAGCGCAGTGCGTTTGCGTGTCGGCGTATGCGTTTTTGCTTTGGCTGTCTTCTGCGCGGACGTTCCCGGAAAGGCGAGTTCAAAATAGCGCGTGATGCGCGGCTCGGGATCGCGTTTCATCATTATAGAGTATAGAGTAGATACGCTGATTTTCCTAGAGTGCTTCCGGAACCCCTTTAAAATGTTGATTAGCTCTTCTATATGATATGGTGTATACTTTGTGAATGAAGCTCAAAGTTTTTGCAAAGGAAATGACACGCGCGGACATGTTCTTTTTCTTTGGTCGGTGAAATCACTTGACTCGTTTGAAAACATTATTCGTTAGGGGTATTATTAAATATATGAAAAACTCTGTAGCGATTTTAGGACTGGCATTACTCATTGCACTTCCAGTCGGTGCGTCAACCTCATTTGCCGCTGTTAAGCCGCAAAACGGAAATTTCGTTCGCGTACTGGTCGCTTTTGACAAACCAGTTGGGGCAAGCGAACAAAGTCTTGTTCGTGCGTATGGCGGAAAGATTAAATACAGTTATTCAATCGTGAATGCTGTTGCGGCGCACGTTCCGCAATCCGCGCTGGATGGGCTCGCACGCAATCCTCATGTCACGGCAGTTGAGCTAGACGACACGGTGTACGCGGTTGATACGGAACTAGATAATGCGTGGGGCGTAAAGCATATCAAAAGCGGCGATGTGCACGCAACTCCGTACAGCAACAAGGGTATTGGAATAAAAATCGGCATCATTGATTCCGGTGTGAATTACCTTCACCCTGACCTAAACGATAATTTCGATTCTGTAAATCTCGGTTATGATTTCTACTATTACGATAACGACCCGATGGACGCGTACGGACACGGAACACATGTTGCGGGTACGGCATGTGCGGAAGATAATGACAACGGCAGCCCAGACCCAAAACTCGGTGTTGTCGGCGTTGCGCCGGACTGCGCTCTGTATTCGTTGCGCGTCTTGAATGAGAGCGGCGTTGGGTACTGGAGTGATATTATTGCGGCGGTGCAGTGGTCAACCGGAGCAACGCTCCAAATCCAAAATGTCTTTACCGGTGAATGGCTGACGGTGCAAGGCATCAAGATGGACGTCATCAATCTTTCTCTCGGAAAAGATAGGGACCCGGGGAGTACAGTGAGACAGGCGTTTGACAATGCCGAAGCGAAGGGCGTTGTCATCGTTGCCGCCGCGGGAAATTCCGGGACCGTGGGAGGCAAAGGCAACAATGTTATTTATCCTGCGAAATATGATTCGGTGGTTGCGGTTGCGGCAACAGATTCAAACAACAATCGCGCAAGCTTTTCAAGTACGGGCGATACGGTAGAGATTGCGGCACCGGGCGTATCAGTATATTCGGCGTGGAACGACAATACCGACTACAACGGCAATGCTACGACCTGTAGAGATGGTAACGCTGACGACTGTTACAAGTACGGTTCCGGCACATCAATGGCTTCTCCGCACGTTGCGGGAGTGGCGGCGCTGATTATTGCGGCAGGAGTTTCCGACTATAACGGTGATGGGGTTGTGAATAATCGAGATGTTCGCGCAATTCTACAAGGTACGGCGACTGACTTGGGAGCAAGCGGTCGTGACCCGCAGTTCGGATACGGATTGGTCAATGCCCTTTTGGCAGTTCAAACGGCGGGTATTGACGTGAACATTGCCCCTACTGCGAATGCCGGTTCGGATCAAACCGTGGTTGACGCTGATGCGAATGGTTCTGAAAATGTTGTGTTAAACGGCTCTGGTTCGTTCGATTCGGACGGCTCGATTGTGTCATACGAGTGGTACGAGGGGACGACACTTCTTGCAACGGGCGTATCTCCGACTGTTGCGTTTGCGTTAGGCGGCCACACGGTAACTCTTATCGTAACCGACAACGAGGGAGCGGCCGCGAGCGATGCTGTTCAGGTGAACGTTGTAGCAGAATCATCCGGCATCAATCTTTCAGCAGTTGGATACAAGGTTAAGGGACTTATGAAAGCTGGTCTGTCATGGAGCGGTGCGACATCGGTGAATGTGGACGTGTATCGAAACGGAACTGCTCTCGTGACGACGGCGAACAACGGGGCTTACACTGATAACATTAACCAAAGGGGGAGCGGAACATTTACCTATAAAATCTGCGAGGCGGGAACCAATGTTTGCTCAAATGAGTCAGTCATAGCGTTTTAACCTCATTGATTTCTAGCCCGATCTAACCCCCGACACAAAAACACCCCATTGGGGGTGTTTTTGTGTGCGAAGAATTATACAACTTCGCCGCGCCAGAGCCTGCTTGCCGGTAGGCAGGCGGACTTGCTGATGAAACAATAAAAAATGTTTAGTTGATATCCTTCTTGCAAATATCAACCAAATAGATTAGTATGTTGATGTTATGATCGACATCATCAACAAGGCAAAAATAGGCCGTTATATCCGACAAAAAGAGGGGTTTAAAACCTTTACACCTTTCAATTTCCCTCCAAAAGGCGGCTTTGTCATTAGCTCTAGATTGTACAAAAAACACGAGGAAGCGATCAGGTTGGTCGGCAAACTTGACGGCATCACCCGACTTTTACCAGATAAAGACTTTTTTCTGTTCATGTTCGTAAAGACAGACGCGACATACTCCAGTCAAATAGAAGGAACAAAAGCAACCTTGCAGGATGCCGTTGCGGCGCCGGTGACTGAAGAGAAATCACGTCTGTACCCGGACGTTGATGACATCACGCACTACGTGGAGGCGCTCAACTATGGAATTAAGCGGACTGAAAACCTGCCAATTTCTCTGCGCCTGATACGAGAGATTCATGAAAAGCTCACGACCGGAGCGCGTTCGACTCAACACGCATATCCGGGTGAATTTCGTCGTTCGCAAAATTGGATTAGCGGTAAAACTCCCGCCGATGCTTCATTTGTGCCGCCAGCTGTGAATGATATGCACAAATCCCTGGGTGACCTCGAAAAATTCATTCATGCGGGGGACGATTACCCTTCACTGGTGAAAGCCGGCCTTATCCATGCCCAATTTGAAACAATCCACCCGTTTACCGATGGAAATGGCCGTACCGGTCGCATGCTGATTGCGATGTTTATTCATCATGCTGGTTTGCTTGAATTGCCTGTTTTGTATCTCTCCAGCTACTTCAAGAAGCACCAAAAGCTCTACTATCAGAAATTGCAGAATTATCACGACGAAGAAGCCGATATTAACGGCTGGCTTGAGTTTTTTCTTGAGGGAGTTGCAGAAATTGCCAATTCTGGTATTGAAACGTGTACAAAAATTACTGTCTTGCGTGACCGCGATTTTGCCAAAATGCAGAAACTTGGCAAGAAATCAGCCGCCTCAACACTAGAAATTATTCGCAAATTGTTTGGACAGCCGATTGTGGGCGTTGCGGAAATTATAAAGTGGACTGGTTTTAGTCCGCAGGGTGCCTATAACGTTATTGAACGGCTCAAAGATTTGAAAATCCTTGAGCCTCTTGGCGATGCCGATTACGGGCAGAAATATATCTATGCGGACTATTATGAAATCTTCGACGATTCTTTCCGCGAGAAGCGCAAAAAGAAAAAATAATCTATAGCCGCTCCGCAAAAAGATTTTCCAAGAGACTCGTACAAAATCTTAGACTCGAATGTTCAGTGGTTCCCTGTCTGCCGGCAGGCAGGCTCGCGGGAGGCCTAAAAATTATTTCACCGACAGTTATTTCCTTAAAATCTCGACTCTTTCTGAACCTTTCAAATCGCGGATTGCGTACAGGGTTATTGTAGCAGGCACGCTTCGCTTTCTCAATTTTTTGACGTACTCAAGAACTTTTTTCTTGTCGCCGCGCATAATATCTTTGAGACACCAGCCAACACCCTTTTGCACCAAATCCTCTTTATCTGAAATTAAATTTTCGCAAAGTGTCAGTGCCTCGTCAGTAAATTTTCCGCTCTCGCCGACTTTGCGAACAAATGCGACAACACTTGTGCGGCGTTTCCACATATTTTTTGATTGATTCCATTTTTCGAGAAAGCGAAGTGTGTCTTTCGGATATGTCAAGAGAATTGGTTGCAAAACATCAATGCAAAAATCGTCTATCGTAGACCAACTGCAAAAATGGTCGAGGGCTTTATCTAAAAGTGGCAACTTGGATTTTCCAATGCAATCTATTTTGTTTTGCAACACAAAATTTCCCGCTAAAATTGTGTCTTCAATTTTGTCTTTATAAAGCATTTGCGCGAGCGCAAATGCTTCCTTGCAAGATAAATTTTTTACTTCTGTTTTGTATTGCTTTAGCAACTTATCAAGCGCACCAGCTTTTATTCCCAAAGAACGATGCCTATCGTACTTGTGATATTTCTTATCTATCTCAGCCGCCTTTTTATTTTCATATTTGATAAGGTTGCCGTAGATTTTTTGATACAGATTGTTCATAAATTACTTTTTCTTTGCAAGAATAAGAAACCTGGTATAGGTAAATTCCAACTTACCCTCTCGCTCTAGTTTTTCTTGTAATTTTTCCAAATAAATTAAGTGCGAATTGACACTAAAGTTATCTACTGTCCATGGTATAGCTTTTAGAAAATAAACTATCGCGCCAACATCTTTAAAAATTATTTTGCCTTTCCACTCCTCGGTTTTTAAAAGTTCAAAACCAATATCGGTCATTTTCTTTTGCGCAATACCTAATGTATTATTTGGCCATTTTGGTTTAGCTTCGAACGAAGCCATTAGATCGAGAAGGTTATCTCCCCCGACTTGTTGAGTAAGAAAGTAGCCGCCCCTTTTCAAAACTCTAAAAATTTCTGGGATGCGAAGTCCGCCGTGGCGATTTAATACCAAGTCAAACTCCTCGTCAATAAAAGGTAAAACATCTACTTCGCTCGCCGCTAAAACTTTTACCCCGAGTGGCTCGAGCCGTTTTTTCGCAACAGCTACATTTGGTGTGTATCCCTCTATCGCCACGGCGTGTTTCGGAAATGGGGCAAGTGAAGAAAAAATCTCGCCGCCGCCCGTTGCTACATCGAGAACTGACGTGGATTTTTCAACAAGATTTTTAGCTAAACCTTTATAATCCCAAGGTGGCTCTTCCCCGATTTTTCTGTCTTTTATATAAGAAAAATCCCAGCCTTCAAAAATAGCGGTCTCGTCTTTTTTCCATTGCTCGATAAGATTTTTTGAAGTCATAACTATTTCAACAACTCATTAGCTGAAACGCCGAGCGCGGACGGAATGCGGCCGCGCTGCAGCCGATTTCCCCACGAAGCGGGTAAATTTGAACATTTTACTTTTCATAATCTAGCAGAAATGATGTAAAATATAAATATCCCCACTTATGGCAAAGAAATAATATGAAAAAGAACGAAAATAACTTTGCTTTTATAGACAGTCAAAACGTGTACAAGGGCACTAAAAGGGATTTGGGTTGGAAATTAGATTGGGCTCGTTTCCGCACATATTTAAAACATAAGTACCACATTACGCAGGCGTATCTGTTTATCGGTTTTATACCGGAACACAATGACATTTACGATGAACTGCAGAAAGCAGAATTCATATTGAAATTTAAGCCCGTGCTACCGAATGGCGATGATGGCGTTAAGGGGAATGTAGATGCTGATCTGGTGCTTCAGGCGATGGTTGACTATCCAAATTATGACAAGATAGTCATTGTTTCCAGTGACGGAGATTTTTATTCACTGGCCCGGTACTTATATGACAACAAAAAACTTTTGGCAGTTTTGAGTCCAAATAGGGATAAGTGCTCATCATTATTGCGAAAATCCGCGCGGGAAAAAATGGTTTATATGGATAAATTGCAGGGTAAGATTGCAAAAAGAAAAAGCACCGCGTAGGGACGGAACCCTTACGAAGTGCTTTTTCATAGCGATGCTGCAATATTAGCAAATGAGCATTAATTGTCAAGGTGGATAACCCCAAATGCTAAAAACAGCAAAGAAAACCCAAAAAACGAGACATTCGTCAACTACGGCAAGCAAAAACCAACGCGCCACCTGGGTGGCGTATTCAACCTTTATTATTCCACATCTTAGACCAAAATGTTCAGCGGTTTCCTGCTAATGAGGATTTGAGAGAACGGGGGTATGAAAAATTATCCCCCCTTTCGTGCCAGAGCTGAGAAAGGAAGTTTAGAAACACACACAAATAAAAATCACCCCATGCGAGACAGGGTGATTTTTGTAGTGGTGGCGCCAAAATGCAAGAGCATTTCGGCGTCTCGTAGATCCTGAATGAAGTGAAGGACTACAAAAATATTGTCATTGCATTCCTTATTTTGTGGAGATGGTGGGAATTCTCCTCCCCCGTCGCTCGCAACGTTTCTCGGCTGTGCTCGAAACAGGCTCGCTCCTCCTTCGGAGTCCGGGTTTCCCAAAACGCAAAGCAGTTTGCGTTTTGAGAATACCCTTCAATTCCCACCACAATCGTGCAAGCAAAAGAAAAATATCCCGCACGAGGCGGGACATTTTTCTTTTGTGGAGATGGTGGGAAGTGGTCACAAATAAATTTCCTGACGGAAATTTTTCGCGACCCCGCCTCGCGGTTTTTGCCTTGCCCTTCGGGCAAACAAAAACATCGCTGCGGCTTTCAATTCCCACACGCGAAGTGCGCAGGCACTTCGCTCTTCTCCACTGAAAAAACAAAAGCGCCCGAAGGCGCTAATGTTTTTATCAGTGGAGATGGTGGGAATTGAACCCACGTGAAGGGGGGTCATCTTGGTGCGTTTACATGCGTAGTTCCGTTTGTGTGCATGCCTTGGTGGAACGGAACGAAATCCAAAGCATGCGTGTGCCCTGTTTGTGTCACTCCAATCGGGCGGTTGGAGTCAAGCCCCGGATATAACACCCGCGTCCGGCCTACGGAGCGTCAGCCGACGGATGCCTGCGCCACTATTAGGCGTAGGAAGGAGCAAGAACGAGGTCGTTCCCAAAAAGGGAGGCGACTGCAGTTCTTGTCTTTGACAATAAGTTTGCACTTACTGAAGCGATATGATGATTTGAGAGGTAACATATCGTCCTCTGCATGAAGCAAAAAGAATCAACCGCCTTTCGAAGCCAATCATCCCCTGCCAATTTTGCTCGCGAGTCCGCGAGCGACTGCAAAATTGAGCACCCCGAGTCCTGTCGAGGGGCTACCCATATTTTGCACGTTTGCTCGCGAGTCCGCGAGCGACTGCAAAATTAAGCCTGCCTGCCGCCTGCCTGCCGGCAGGCAGGGCGAGGCAGGCGCGTGCGGCGGTAAAAATAGTACATACTATAGTATATACTGTTTGCATCGGCATGCGGCTATGCAGATGCGGCGGATTTTTTCAACGTGCGCTCAATGTGGCGCTTGGTTTCGCGTTCTTTGATGCGTGCGCGCTTGTCGTATTTTTTTCTCCCGCGCGCGATGCCGAACTCCAGCTTCACCAAGTTGCCTTTAGTATACAACCTTATAGGGATAAGTGTCAAGCCCCTCTCCTCGCTCTTTCCCGCCAAGCGCGAGATTTCTTTTTTGCCCAGAAGGAGTTTGCGCGTGCGCTGGGAATCGTACTCTTTGGGCGTGTTTGCGGATTGGTACGGCGGGATTTCTGCTCCCACCAAAAACGCCTCGCCTCCGCGGATAATCACGCGGCTTCCGGCAAGTTCCGCGCGCTTGAGCTTGGCCGACTTAGTTTCAAAACCGTAGAGCGAAATCCCCGCCTCAAATTTTTCAAGCAGGTCGTAATCGGTGAACGCTTTTTTGTTTGCGGCAAGCTCCGCCATTCGGCCAGTATAACATAAAAATTCCCATTTCTGCCGTTTTGCGATAACATACACATAAGAGTATGCGCGCGCTGCTGGAACGAAAACTTGCCGAAGTACTGGAGGCGCTCGGATTGCCGAGTGTCGCTTTTTCGCTTGCGCGTCCGCGGCTGCCCGAACACGGCGACTGGGCGTCAAACATTGCGCTTGCCGTAGCACAGGCCGTCGGTAAGCCGCCCATGGAGATAGCCGAAGCGATTGTAAAAATGCTGGAAAAATTGGATGTCATGCGCGCGGCGCGCGTAAGCGTTGCGTCCCCCGGATTTATAAATTTTAAGATTAGCCGCGAGGCGCTTGCCGAAGAGATGCATACTATTATAAAGGAAGGAGAAGCTTACGGCCGAAATGCCGCACGTGCAGGCACGCGCGTCCTTATTGAATACACCGACCCGAACCCGTTCAAGGAATTTCACATCGGGCATTTGATGTCTAATGCCATTGGCGAGACGCTTTCACGGATATGTGAATTTTCCGGAGCCGAGATTGTTCGCGCAAACTATCAAGGAGACGTTGGTTTGCATGTGGCAAAGGCGGTGTGGGCGGCGCAAAATGAAACACTTCCCGACAAGGCTGCCGCACTGCGAGAAAGAATGGTCTTTTGGGGAAAGATGTATCAAGAGGGAAATCGCGCATACGAAGAGGGCGCGGCGACGGATAAAACCGCAATTGAAAACATAAACCGCGAGATTTATGAGGGTTGCTCGCCGCACGTGCGCGAGCTCTATGAAAGAGGGCGGGCGGACAGTCTGGAGTACTTTGCAAAGATTTATCCGCGGCTTGGCACGCGTTTTGACGAGTATTTTTTTGAGTCTGAAACGTGGCAAAAGGGGAAGGCGCTGGTAGAAGAATATCTTGTAAAGGGTGTTTTTGAGCAAAGCGAGGGCGCGGTGGTGTTTCGCGGCGAGCCGTACGGGCTGCATACGCGCGTGTTTCTTTCTACGAGCGGACTTCCGACATACGAGGCAAAGGATCTTGGACTCATGCTTACAAAGGAAGAACGTCTGCATCCTGACCGCTCGCTTGTGGTAACGGGAAACGAGGTAAGGGAATATTTTAAAGTGGTGCGCGAGGCGATGCGGCAGATTCGTCCGGAGCTTGCCGGGAAAACCGAGCACATAACACACGGCATGCTGCGCCTGAAGAGCGGAAAAATGTCCTCGCGCACGGGAAACGTCATTGCCGCAGAGGCATTGCTGGACGAGGTAAAAACGCTTGCCGAAAAAAAGATGAAAGAGAGCGGAATCGTTGCCGAAGCGGAACGCCGCACAGTTGCGTATGATGTCGCGGTTGCGGCGATAAAGTATTCCATCTTACGCCAGTCTATCGGAAAAGATATTATCTTTGACCCGGACTCCTCACTTTCGTTTGAGGGGGACTCGGGGCCGTACCTGCAATATACGTACGCCCGCGCATGCTCGGTATTGCGCAAGGCACATGCGGCAGGGCTTGATGTCTCGGCGGAACATTTTCCCGTTCGCGTGTATCCACTTGAACGGGAGCTTATACATTTTCCGGATGTTGTTTCGGCCGCGCTTGCCGAATACGCTCCCCAGCATCTGTGCACATTTTTATCCGGGCTGGCACAGGCGTTTAATCATTTTTATGCGGCAGAGCGCATTGTGGATAGCGGAACAGAAGCTCCGTGGCGCATTATGATGACTGCTGCGGTTGCGGCAACGCTGAAAAACGGCCTTTGGCTTCTTGGCATTCGGGCGCCGGAGCGCATGTAAGTGCCGAATTCCGCGTACACGCCTTTTTACGTTATGGACAAAGAAAAAGAACAAAAGCCATCATTACTGCCGGAGCAGACTCCCGCAAAACGCGAGGAAAAAATTTTGGAATTTTGGCGCGCGCGCGATGCGTTTGCCGAGAGCGTTGCGCGCCGAGCCCGCAGAAAGCGTTTTGTATTTTATGAGGGCCCTCCCTATGCAAACGGAAAGCCCGGAATTCACCATGTGGAAGTGCGTACGTTTAAAGATGCGCTGTTGCGCTACAAAACGATGCGCGGCTTTTTTGTGGAACGCCGCGCGGGGTGGGACACGCACGGCTTGCCGACAGAGGTAGAGGTGGAGAAGAAGCTCGGCATAAAAACAAAAAAAGACATTGAGCGACTTGGAGTGGAAACATTTGTGGAGGAAGCGCGTAAAAATGTGTTTTTATATAAGGAAGAGTGGGAGCGCATGACCGAGCGCATGGGATATTGGGTGGATCTGAAACGCGCCTACGTAACCATGGCGCGCCCATACATTGAGTCGCTCTGGTGGATACTGGCGCGGCTTCATGCGCAGGAATTGCTCTACCGGGACAAGAGAGTTGTGCCGTGGTGTCCGCGGTGCGAAACCGCGCTTTCTTCCTTTGAGGTGGCACAGGGATATGAAGCAGTTTCCGAAAAGGCGATATATGTGAAGTTCCCGACGAAAGACTTTGAGATCCCTGCGGCGTTTTTGGCTTGGACCACCACCCCATGGACGCTTCCGGGCAATGTTGCGCTTGCGGTAAGCGCTGAAGCGTTATACGTACTTGTAAAAGAAGTACCGTCGGGCGAGGCGCTTATTTTTGCGCGGGAGCGTATGGCGGCGCTTATGCAAAAAACCGGAAAGACATTTGACATCGTGCGTGAGATACGCGGCTCCGAGCTTGTGGAAAAACATTACGAACCTCCGTATCCCGCAGAGGGAGTGTCAGGAACCGTGGTTGGAGCGGATTTCGTGCACCTTACCGAGGGTACGGGAATTGTGCACATTGCTCCGGCGTTTGGGACTGATGACAGCGCTGTTGCCAAAAAAGAAAGATTGCCGACACTCATAACCGTGGATGAACACGGGCTCATGGATACCGAAGGATATTCGTGGAACCGATTGTTTGTTAAAGACGCTGACCCGCTTATTTGTGCTGACCTTACTGCGCGCGGCTTGATTTTTTACACCGAAGAATATACGCACGATTACCCGTTTTGCTGGCGATGCAAAAGCCCGCTTTTGTATTATGCGCGCGAGGCATGGTGGCTGCGCACAACTGCGGTAAAAGATCGGATGATAGCCGAAAATAAAACCGTCTCTTGGCATCCGGAATACCTGCGTGACGGGAGATTCGGAGAGTGGCTTTCCGAAAACACAGATTGGAACGTATCCCGCGAGCGCTACTGGGGAGCCCCCCTTCCGCTTTGGGAGTGTTGTGCATGTCATTTGTATACAACGGCAAGCGGGCTTGCCGCGCTTGACCAAAAAGACTCTGCGCCCACTATGCTGCTTTTGGCGCGGCACGGGGAGGCCGAGCATAACGTAACGGGCATCATTGGCCCGGTCGAAGAGCAGTCCGAGCGGCAAAGCGCCTTGACCGCACGCGGGAGAAAGCAGATTGAGCGCAGTGCGAAACGGATGGCCGACAAAAACGTTGACCTCATTCTTACTTCGCCTCTGCGCAGGGCCCGGCAGACCGCGGAGCTCTACAGCCAGGCGTGGGGCGGAACCGAGATACTCGTACGCGAGGAGCTGCGGGAGATTGACGCGGGTTCGTTTGTTGGTAAAACCACGGAAGAATATCATACGGCGCTGCCGAGCGCTGCCCAACGCCTTACTGTTGAGCCCGAACAAGGGGAAGGACTGCGTGCACTGCGCCGCCGCGTGATGAGAGTGGTGGAATATATTCGCACCCAGCACCGCGGGAAAAAGATTATGATTGTGAGCCACGGGGACCCGCTTTGGATACTTGCGGCTGCGATTGAGGGTACTGACGAAGATGCGTACGGGAAGACATGGCAGCCCGAAGTAGGAGAAGTGCGCGAAATGCGATTGCATAACTGGCCGTATGACCGCGAGGGGCTCGTGGATTTGCACCGTCCTTATGTGGATGCCATTATACTGCGTTGCGACGGATGCGGCAGAGAAGTGCGGCGCGTGAGCGAAGTTGCAGACGTGTGGTTTGATTCGGGCGCGATGCCGTTCGCAAAAGACCATTGGCCTTTTGCTCAAGCGAAAAATGAAAAGTTAAAAATTGAAAAATTAGGAGAAAGGCATGCTTTTGAACTGATAAAAAAGATTGATTTTCCTGCGGATTATATTTGTGAAGCAATAGATCAGACGCGCGGATGGTTTTATTCGCTCTTGGCGGTGTCCGCACTCTTGGGTTTTCCCGCGCCGTATCGGCATGTGCTTTCGCTCGGTTTGGTGCTGGACGCTAAGGGGCAGAAGATGTCCAAATCCCGCGGCAACGCTACAGATCCGTGGACGCTTTTTGAGCGGTACGGCGCGGACGCGGTACGCTGGTACTTCCTTACTGTTAACCAGCCGTGGGAAGAAAAGCGTTTTGTTGAAAAGGACGTTGCGGATATCAACCGCCGGTTTCTTTTGATCGCGGAAAACGTACTTGCTTAT
Organism: Parcubacteria group bacterium; assembly: GCA_016179715.1. GTDB lineage: Bacteria > Patescibacteriota > Minisyncoccia > JACPCQ01 > JACPCQ01 > JACPCQ01. The sequence goes on along the minus strand of JACPCQ010000064.1, from coordinate 8,184 downwards.
TGGAAGACTTACGCCGCTCATGTGCCCGCAGGAGTAAATCCGCCCAAGATCGTGGCGGTACTTGATAGTTGGCTTGTGGAAAAAACCCGGGCGGTTATCTCAGAAATAACACAGCTTTTTGAGGCGTATGATATAGTTAAAGCCGCGCGGACGCTGGAGGCGTTCATGCTTGAGGATATTTCCCGCTGGTATATACGACGCATTCGCAGTGACATGAAAACGCCCGGAAGCGTGACCGCAAGAAAGCACGCCGCGACTCTTGGTTGGACATTGCGTGAGTATGCAAAATTACTCGCGCCGTTTGCGCCTTTTTTAGCCGAGGAAATGCACCACACGCTTACTAAAAGCGACAAATCAAGTGTGCATGGGGAAGATTGGAGCACTGTCTCGGAAAAAACAGTAAAGCAAAATGCGCTACAGGTCGGAATGGTTAATGTCTTACGCCAAGTTATCAAGGTGGCGTTTTTCGAACGTGCGCAAGCCGGCATAAAAGTGCGCCAGCCGCTTAAATTACTGAAGGTGGGAGAAAACCTTTTTGTTCAGACACAATACCCAAAGAAGTGGGTTACTGCCGCCCGAGAATGGGTAAAGGGAGAAGTAAATGTCAAAGACGTGCAGTTTGGAGTAAAAACAAGCGGAGTATTCCTTGACACTCAATTAACCGCGGAACTGAAAGAGGAAGGTATGCTGCGGGAGCTCGTGCGGCAGATTCAGGCGTGGCGCAAAGAGGAAGGACTTCAGCCGGGAGAGCCCGCAGCGCTTCTGGTCCATGCTTCACAGGCGGCTGAAACGCTTATAAAAAAACACGCGGCGGTTTTGCGGCGCGAAGCAGGAATCATATCAGCAACCCACACGGAACGCCCTCCGGAACATGCAAAAGTACTCCGATGGGATAAGGAGCAATTGATGATCGCGCGAGAGCGTTGAAACTGCGTATGGCAGAATACTATGCAACCGAAGGGATTGTGCTTTATGCTTGGGAGCGCGGCGAGGCCGACCGATTGTTTGTGCTCTACACCAAAGAGCTTGGTCTGGTACATGCGCTTGCCAAAGGAGTGCGCCTTGAAAAATCAAAACTGCGCTCCCACTTGCAGCTGTTTTCACTCGGGACACTCCGTTTTGTGAACGGCAGGGAGCTGTTTCGGATCATTGATGCCCATGAACAAGGGCGGGTCCGGCCGACGGGAAACACAACCGCTTGTTTTGAGGCATTCGGGGCCGTGGCTGCTTTCCTTCGGCGCATGGTGCACGGGACGGGGGCGGATGGCGCCGTGTGGAAATTGCTTCACGGTGCATTTGTTTCCTTACAGACCGGCGTTTCTGAACAGGAGATGAGCGCGTTGCAGGCGCTTTTTCGCGCGCGCCTGCTGTATCGTCTCGGATACGTTTCGCCTTACGAAGTGCATCCAAAGATTCCCCGAATTCTTGCTGTTTCGGAGTTTACTCCAAAAATATTGGAGAGAGCAACGGAATGTCTGCCCTTGCTTCGGCAGATGATTGAAAATGGAGTGCATGCAAGCCAGATGTGAATGTGTAAAACTTTTGGTATACTAGAAACATGTTTTAGGATATGTGCGGGGGAGTACTAAACAGGGAATAAAATCAGTATCTGAACGTTTTTACTCCCCGCGACTGTTTAAGGTTTGAAAATTGACTGTTTGTCCGTTCGCGGAGACTTCGTTCGAGCGAAGTCGGACGGGTAGATTGAGCGCGGGGCATTATTGGGAAATTGAGAATTGAGAATTGCGTACATGTCTTCTTTGGAAGAATTAAGAAAACGTCTTTATAAAAAGGAAGCCTTACTGCGCCGCCGCCACACGCTTGCTCCCGCGTCATCGGAGGAATCGGAACATGCGTCGGGATATTGGCGGCATACCGAACACATGTCAGCGCAAAAGCGCAAAAAGCGCGTTCCCTTGTATGTATGGCTCATTGGTCTCCTTGCCGTCGTGGCGCTGGGGCTTTTGAGCGCCGCAATCCTTTATGTCTCGGGCTACTTTGACGCGGGAACGGTTTCGGGCAGAAACATTTCGTTTTCTGTAGAAAGTCCGAGAGAAATCAACGGGGGAGATCGTGTGGATTGGCTGGTAAGCATTACCAACGGCAACAGCGTGCCGTTGGATACGGCCGACCTCATTGTGCAATATCCGGACGGCGCACAGGCGATAGCGCAATCAAATGCTGTACGGGAGCGCAGGGCTCTCGGCAGGCTTGCCCCGGGAGAGACGAGAAACGAACTCTTTGGAGCGTATGTGTTTGGCGCCGAGGGAGACGAACGGATATTTCACGCGACATTGGAATATCGTCCGGAAGGCACAAGCGCCATTTTTGCCAAAGAGAATGCTGCCACGGTACGCATTGCCTCGGCCCCTATCGGAGTGACCGTTCTTGTGCCGCAGGAAATACGGGTGGGTCAAGAGGTGGAAATTGCCGTGGAATATGTTTCCCGCGCGGACATCGTGCTTGAAAATCTGCAGCTGGAGGCAAATTATCCTTTTGATTTCACGTATCGTTCAAGCAGTATGCAGCCCGTGGAAGGAGATAACCGGTGGCGCATCAGCGCATTACAGCCCGGAGTAACGCGCACGCTTCTTATCCGCGGGGTGCTTGCGGGGAGCGAGTTTGAAGAAAAGGCGTTTCGCGTTTCTGTCGGTGAGCGCGGTACGGATGACTTGTTGCGAGTGTACGGAAGCGGAGTTGCGACGACGTTGTTAAAGAAGCCATTTTTAGAGGTTGCGGCGCGAATTAACGGCGCGGAGCAGGCTGTCGCGTTTGCCGGAGAACAGGTGGTGGTAGATTTGCCGTGGCGCAACAATCTTCCGGTTGGCGTAAAGAATGTTACGATTGAAGCTCGCGTTGAGGGTGCGGCAGCAAGCCAAAATTCTATCGTGCCCGAGGACGGTGCGATGCGCGGGGATACGATTGTTTGGAACGCGGGAACGTTTCCGCGTTTTGGTTTTTTGGACCCGGGTGAGTCGGGGAGAGTACGCGTGCGTTTTACGCTGCGCTCCGGTATGCCGGAAGGCGAACAAAACAGCAATCTTACGGTAACGTTGCGCGCGCGCATATTTGCCGGAGAAACACCGGAGGGATTTACGGGGGTAGATACCGGAGCGAACGCTTCGGCAACACTGCGAATAGGTTCGCGCCTCCAGCTTGCGCGCCGCGGGTTTTTCTATGATGGAGATACTCCGAATTCCGGACCAATCCCGGCACGTCTCGGGCAAGAGACGGTATTTACGGTGGTGTGGTCGTTAACAAACGCTTTTAATGAAATGCGGGATGTTGCGGTGCGCACGATAGTGCCGCCCTATATGCAATGGAAAAGCGTCGTCCTTCCGGCTGGCGAGCGGATAACATACACCGAAACGACGGGCGAGCTTGTCTGGGAGGTGGACAGACTGGAGGCCGGGGTCGGGTTCAGCCGTCCGGCGCGTACCGTATCGTTTCAGATAGGTCTTGTTCCCACCGCAAACCAGGTTGGCGAAGCGCCGGTATTGCTTGAGAAAAGCCAAGTAAGCGGCCGGGATACGTTTGTAAATACCGTTTCTTCGGATGAAGCTTCCCCCCTCACCCTCTTTCAGCTCGACGACCCGAAAGTTTCTGTGCTTGAACGGCGCGTGTTGCCGTGATATGCATGAGAGTATGCACAAAAAACAGCCGCAAAATCTGGAGCAGATAGTATCGCTTGCTAAACGCAGGGGTTTTATCTATCAGAGTTCAGAAATTTACGGAGGGATTTCGGGAATGTGGGATTATGGCCCATACGGCATGACGCTGAAAGAGAATATCAAGCGGTTGTGGTGGAGCCGGTTCGTAGAGCAGCGTGAAGATATGTACGGATTGGATGCGGCGGTTATTATGCACCCAAAAGTTTGGGAAGCGTCGGGACACGTGGAAGGTTTTGCCGACCCGCTTGTGGAGTGCCAAAAGTGCAAACGGCAGTTTCGCGCGGACCAGACGGACGAGGTGTGTTCCGAGTGCGGCGGGAAACTGGGAAACGCGGAGCCTTTCAATATGATGTTTGCTACCCATGTGGGCGCACGCGCGGACTCTTCTTCGCTCGCATACCTGCGGCCTGAAACCGCGCAAGGAATATTCGTGAATTTTAAAAATATCATTGACTCGTTTCATCCAAAACTGCCTTTCGGCATCGCGCAGATGGGCAAAGCGTTTCGCAACGAGATTGCGCCGCGTGATTTTCTTTTCCGTGCGCGGGAATTTGAGCAGATGGAGGCGGAGTACTTTGTGCGGCCGGAGAACTGGGAAGAGCGCTTTACGTTATGGCGCGAGACGATGGAAAAATTCTTACATGATGACCTGGGACTTGCGCGGGATCGCGTACACGCACTCGAGGTACCGGAGCGGGACCGTGCACATTACTCGCGCCGCACAATTGATTTTGAGTTTGATTATCCTTTTGGCGCAAAGGAACTTTGCGGACTCGCATATCGTACGGATTATGACCTTACGCGCCACGCCGCGTTGAGCGGCGCGGATCTCACTTTTCTTGACCAGGATTCGGGCAAGCGGCTTATCCCGCATGTTATTGAACCGTCGTTCGGAGTTGACCGCCTTGTGCTCGCGGTGCTTACAAGCGCCTATCGTGAAGACGAGATGGACGGCGAACGGCGCGTGTATCTTGCGCTTAGTCCGGAGGTGGCGCCGATACGGGCGGCGGTGTTTCCATTGCTTAAAAACAAGCCGGAATTGGTTGCCCGCGCGCGAGAAATCTACCGCGTGTTGCGAAAAGACATTCCCCGCGTTGCTTTTGACGACAACGGCAATATCGGTAAACGTTATCGGCGACAGGACGAAATCGGAACACCGTGGTGCGTAACGGTGGATTTTGATACGCTTGCCGATGATACGGTAACTATCCGCGACCGCGACACGGGTACGCAGGAACGCACGGCAGTTGGAGAAATCCGTCGCCGTCTCTGAATTTTGGCATGAATACTGAAAGCTCGCCCCGCCGCGTTTCGCGCGGCAAGGGGTTTTTTTGCTTTAGAACGCCCATCGTGGTAGCATAAACCATATGCGTCGCGCAAAAATAATGCAATTTACGGAGAAAAAACTTCCAAACGGTATTCGTGTTATTGTCTCGCCGCTTGCTTCAACGCAGGCAGTTTCACTGCTGGTGCTTATTGGAACCGGTTCAAATTATGAAGTAAAGCGCACGAACGGCATCTCGCATTTTCTGGAACATCTGTTTTTTAAGGGGACGAAATCGCGTCCGCGGGCGGGGGATGTGCATCGGGCGTTGGACGGCATCGGCGCGGAGCATAATGCGTTTACCTCCCATGAATATACGGGCTACTGGGTAAAAAGCGCGTTCCGGCACTTTGACATGGCACTGGATGTTGTATCGGACATCTTACTTGAACCGCTTTTTAAATCCGATGAGATTGAGCGCGAGCGGGGAGTGATTTTGCAGGAGATCAGCATGTATGAAGATATGCCGCAGCGAAGAGTTTCGGAATATTTTGAAAGTTTGCTCTACGGAGACCAGCCGGCGGGCTGGGATATTGCCGGCCTGCCCGAGACGGTTAATAACATCTCGCGCGGGGACATCGTGCGCTATAAAGAAAAACAATATGTTGCCTCAAACACCGTCGTGGTCGTGGCGGGCAATGTTGACCCATCGGAGGCAATGCGCAAAGTAAGTAAAACATTTGTAAAAATGTCAAAGGGACACCCTGACCATCAGAAAAAAATAAAAGAGGAGCAAAAAACTCCGGGCGTGCGCATGGTATGGAAGGAGTCCGACCAGACCCATCTCATGCTGGGAGTTCGCGCGTTTTCGCTTCATGATAAACGCCGGTATCCGCTCCTGTTACTCTCCGGCATACTGGGCGGCAACACATCTTCGCGGCTGTTTATGGAAATTCGCGAGAAGCTCGGACTTGCGTATTATGTCGGCGCGGGAGCACAGCACTACGCTACAACGGGGTTTTTCAGCGCGCGCGCGGGCGTACCGCATTCTGCGCTCCCCATTGTTGTCCGTAAGATTACGGAGATACTGCATGATGTGTGCACAAAAGGGATAAGCGAAAGAGAACTTTTGCATATTAAAGATTATGTGCGAGGTTCGCTGGCGCTTGCTTTTGAGACATCTGATGAAATCGCGTTTCATCTTGGAGAGGAGGCGCTTTTCCGCAAAAAAATTATCATGCCCGAAGAGGACTTGCGCAAGCTGGATGCGGTAACACGCGCTGATATTCAGCGCCTTGCGCGGGAGATACTAAAGCCTGCGCAGTTGAATTTGGCGGTTGTCGGTCCTCATCGTTCCGGCAGCGCGTATCAGAAAGTTTTACTTAAGTTATAACAATGGAAATAGAATCGGGAACAAAAAAAATTACCTTTGATATTACCACGCGGTCATTTTTACGCGCGCTCGCGGTTATTGCGGTTGTGGTGTTTTTATATCTTGTACGCGACATCGTGGCTGTGGTGATGTTTTCGGTGGTGGTGGCCTCCGCGGTGGATCCTGCCGCGCGGTGGTTTGGGCGTTGGCACATACCGCGCACCATCAGCGTTATCCTCGTGTACCTCATAGCTTTTTCGGTGCTGGCCGCCGCGTTTTATACGGTGGTTCCCACTATCCTTGAAGAGATATCATCACTGCTCGCCGACGCCCCCTCTCTTCTGAAACATGATTTTTTTGCGCAGACCACCATGTCGTTTCTCCCGATACTTCCCGGTTCGCTTTCCGGTATTGCCGAGCAATTGCTGCTGCAGTTGCAGGGGGCGCTGAACTCTGTTGCGGCCAGCTTCTTTGGCGCGGCTGCGGGGGTCTTTGGCGGCGTGGTTTCTTTCCTGCTCCTCGTCGTGCTTTCGTTTTATCTTTCGGTGCAAAAAAACGGGATTGAGAGTTTCCTGCGCATTGTGGTGCCGAAAGAGCACGAGTCTTATATCCTGGAGCTTTGGTCGCGCTCTCGCACAAAGATAGGAAGATGGCTTCAGGGGCAATTACTGCTCGGCGTGCTTGTCGGCGTTCTGGTTTTTTTGGGACTTACGATCCTCCGGGTGCGGTTTGCCTTTCTGCTCGCGGTACTTGCCGCCATTTTTGAACTTATTCCCATCTTCGGACCCGTTATGGCGGCCATTCCGGCAATCATTGTTGCGTTTTTCCAGGCGCCGGCGTTAGGCCTGGTTACGCTCGTGTTTTATATTGTCGTGCAACAATTTGAAAACCATCTCATCTACCCGGTTGTGGTGCGTACCACTACCGGAGTGCCGGCGGTGGTCGTTATCATCGCGCTTATTATCGGAGCTAAACTCGGGGGGCTTTTCGGCATACTGCTTGCCGTTCCGCTTGCGGTAGTATTGATGGAGTTTTTAAACGATATTGCGCAGCGCAAACAAGTGTCACAAGTTCCGACTTCTTCTCAACAGTAATTTTGTCGCTATCGCAATGCGGAAAGAAAGGGAGGATAATTTGTTCTACATTACGACATCCATTGCGTATGTCAACGCGCCGCCGCATATCGGTTACGCGCTTGAACTCGTGTTTGCTGACGTGATTGCGCGCTGGCGGCGTTTGTGCGGCCGTGGGGTACATTTTTTGACCGGTACGGACGAGCACGGCGCAAAAATCGCGCGCGCTGCAGACGCTGTGGGCAAGAAGCCACGCGAGTTTGTGGATGAAAACGCGGAGCGCTTCCGTCTGCTTGCCGAAAAACTCAACATCTCAAATGATGATTTCATCCGTACCTCCGACAAAAAACGCCACTGGCCGGGTGCTGAAAAAATGTGGAGAGCGCTGGAAGCGGCAGGCGACATAGAAAAACGCTCCTACAAGGGTCTGTATTGCGTGGGGCATGAGGCGTTTGTGACACGGAAAGATTTGGTGGATGGGAAATGTCAAGACCACGCCTCCGCGCCGGAAGTGGTGGAGGAGGAAAATTATTTTTTTCTTCTTTCTCGCTACAGCGCGCGCATTCGGGAGGCGATTTCGTCTGGCGAGCTCAAAATTTTTCCCGAACACCGCGCGCGCGAGCTTTTGAATTTTATAGACCAAGGACTGGAGGATGTGAGTTTCTCGCGTCCCGCAAAAGACATCCCGTGGGGCATTCCGGTGCCGGGGGATGCGTCGCAAACTATGTATGTTTGGTGTGACGCGCTTACCAATTATATCTCTGCGCTCGGATATGGAAGCCCGGACGAATCACTTATGGGAAA
>JACPCQ010000029.1 GCA_016179715.1 Parcubacteria group bacterium | reverse complement strand
GAAAGCGCACGTTCAACAAACGGGACAGCGATACGAAGTCCATCAAGCCGAACGAATATCCGGCAAAGACGCCTTTGATCTTTATCAGACATTTGGATTTCCCTCGGACGTTATTAAGGACTTAGCGAAGGAGGGCGGACATATTTTTGACGAAGCAGAATTCAATCGGGAATTCAAAAAACATCAGGAAATTTCCCGCACGGGAATTGAAAAAAAATTCGGCGGGCATGGACTTTTGCTGGATACGGGAGAGCTTAAAGCCGCAGATGAGGAGGAGGCGAAAATGGTTACACGCCTGCATTCGGCGACACACTTACTACAGGCAGCGCTCCGGAAAGTGCTTGGAGAAGCGGTGGAACAGCGCGGCTCGGACATTACCGCTTGAACGCGCAAAAGTTGAAAGCATTGTGCAGGACGTGATTGCCCGCGATTATACTGTTACAATAAAGAAAATGACGTTTGCCCAAGCACAGCAATCCGGCGCTCTCTACATGAAAGACCGCGCGTATCCGCAGGAAGTAAACGTCTATCAGTTTTCTCATCCCAAAACTGGAGAAGTATTCTCAAGTGAGATATGCGGAGGACCGCATGTTACGCATACGGGTGAGATTGGGATATTCCGCATTACAAAACAGGAAGCGGTAGGAGCCGGAGTGCGGCGAGTCCGTGCCGTCGTTGAATCATAATTATTATAAGTGCAATGCTGTTGTCACAAAAGAAAACGGCGCTTATCGTGGATGTAGAGACCGCAGCGGTACGCGCGGTACTTGCGGAATTTGCACCGGAAACTCCCGTGCAGATTTTTGCGCGTTCCACGCGCATGCTGCGCGTTACGTCGGAATTCGATGTGTCGCACCTGCTCAAACAAATACGTTCTGAAACGGGCGAGGCGATTGCGGAAGTATTGCGGCGAGGCAGTCGGCGCGTGGATACGGCGCTTTGCGTCATTACCGCGCCGTGGCATAGCGCACAGATACGCATCGTACATATGAGCAAAGATGTCCCATTTAAGATCACAGGGCAGATGGTCGAGACAGCGCTTGAAGAAGAACAGCATGCGGTGGAAACGACGACGCACGCAGAAATCCAAGAAGGTGTGCGTTATGCGATACTTGAAACACAGCGGATGCGCGCGTGCGTGAACGGGTATCTTACCAGCGACATTATCGGAAAGCAGGGAACCACGCTAGACCTCTTTTTTTATATCAGTTTGGCGCAGCCGTTTATCGTTGAATTTCTCAAAGACTTGCTTGCTGAACATGTGCACGCGTCGCGTATTGCCGTACACTCCTTTCCGTTGGTGGCCTTTCGTGCGCTGGAAAAACTAGTGGATACCGAGACCGGATTTTTGTTTTTGCGTATCGGAGGAGAAGTAACGGAACTCTTTGCGGTGCGAAACGGCGTGTTTCAGGAAGTGGCGCATTTTGGTATTGGCGAGCGGCTCGCAATACGCACGCTGGCAAATGATGCAGCATATTCCCCGGAAGAAGCGGTAAGCCGCTTGAAGCGCTTTGCCGAGGGAAAACTTATCGGGCCGGAAGCTGACGGCGCGCAAAAAGCAATTGATAAAGCTGCGCGCGAATGGTTTAGCGTTTTCCGGAAGTTTTTGCAAAACGCCGCAGCGGAACGACTGCTTCCGCAACGCGTTTTTATATCCGGTAACGGCGCGCTTTCGCGCCAGGCGGCGGCGTTTATTAAACGGGAACAGGCGGCTACGTTTACCATATTAGGGCGCCCTTTTGCTGTTGAGGAGTTTTCTCCGCACGCACTTGCTGGCCTTACGGTTACTCAGAGCGAGTTTTTGGAGCGCGGAGAAGAGGTGCTCTTTTTTGCGGCGCTTTTTTTGCAGCAAACATTGCGCGGATAGGCATGCTTCGCGTATAATAAAAAAGTATAAGAGGAAATGCGCCGTGCGTGAACAAGCGCGGGATTACGTTATGAACATTTTTCAGAAAAAAGGAGACCCATTTACAGACCGCTCTTCCGGAAAGCGCGTGATGCGGGACGTGGTGGGAAAGCGTCAGGATACGGCGCCTTTTTCTCCCGCGGTAAAACAATCCGAAGCGGAGCCGCCAAAAAAAGAAGAATTGAGATTACCGCAAAAACCAAAACATGCCGCCTCTTTCCTGCGCGGGCGGTTTGCGCCCTCGCGTGTGTCCGGCCGCCTGTCTTCTTATATCGGGGGACTATTTCGCCGCACAGGCCGTATAAAGGAGCACAAGAATATTTCGGGGGAAACAAAAACGCCTTTTCACCGGCGTTGGTCCCGTGCGCATTTTGTCGGTACGGGGCTTGCGGCGCTCATGCTCGCGCTCTTTGGAGTCTATGTGTTCTCTTCTGTAAGCGTCTCTATTACTCCGCGCCAGGAAGGGAGACAGGTTGCGGCCACGCTTAGGGCCGGAACGGCAGACGGGGCGGTCATTCCTGCCGAGATTATGCGCATATCGCAGCCGATATCCGGAAGCGTTCCGACGTCCGGCGAGGAACTTGTGCACGAACGCGCGCGGGGAACCATCATCATCTACAACGCCTTTAGCTCGGAAGCGCAGGCACTGGTGCGCCGCACGCGCTTTGCCGCTCCGGACGGAAAAATATACAGGATGGAACAGGCGATTACCGTACCGGGCGTGCGGGTGGAAGATGGCAAGGTGGTACCCGGGTCGGCAGAAGCAGAAGTTGTGGCAGACGAGCCGGGGCCGGCCTATAACAAAGACCTTGTTGATTTAACCGTACCGGGGTTTGCGGGAACACCGCGGTTTGAAAAGTTTTATGCACGTTCAAAAACGCCGATGTCCGGCGGATTTAACGGCGTTGCAAAAATTGCAACGCAGGAGGATGCCGTCCAATTAAGAAATAAGCTGGAAGAAGAGTTGCGGACGCAACTTTTGGCAAGGGCTGAAGCGCAGACACCAGACGGATTTTTACGCTTTCCGGATGCGCAGGATGTGGTGTTGAAAGTACGTAAGGCAAATCCGGACGTTGGCAGGGCGGGGGAGGAGTTGCTTATGGAATTGGAGGGAACACTGACCGCATTTTTGATACGCGAACAGGATTTTACAAAAGCGCTTGCGAAAGATTTATTCACTGACGGGTTAGAAAAAGGTATTGTCAATCTTGATGATTTACAGATAAAAGTGGTGACGCGCAATTTTGATACGGAGGAGATTGTGCTTGCCGTTGATGGGGAGGCGTATTTTGTGTGGAGAACCGCAGATGACGCGGTGTTGAAACGCGAACTTGCCGCGGCGGGGAACGCCTACGAAAGTGTCTTTCGCAAGTATCCGGCAATCGTTCGCGCGGAAATTGACTTTAGTCCTTCGTGGTGGCGCTTATTTCCAAAAAAAGAAAAAGATATTTCTATTGAGCGGATAATCACGCGCTAGCATGTTTTGCGAATGCGCGTTTCTGTAGGCAAAAAAACATATCTTGCGGCGCGTTTCGGCGCGGGCTTACGTTGTGCAGAATGTTATTTCAAGATCACGGGGGAAACTCCGTTTTATTGCGGGAATTGACGAGGCGGGTAGAGGACCGCTTGCCGGGCCCCTGGCGTTGGCATGTGTTTGGTGCGCAAAAAAGCATCAGCTCCGATTGTTTTCCGGAATCCGCGATTCCAAACAATTAACCGCGCGCGCAAGAGAAAAATGGTTTTTGCGCTTGAAAAACGACCCGCGTATCGCGTTTCGCGCAACACTCATCAGCCCTCGCTTGATTGACCAGAGAGGAGTCTCCTGGGTGCTGCGCGAGGGCGTACGGCGTCTGGTGGAGCGTTTCCGGCACGCGGAGGGCAGGGACGCAGCAAGTTTTTTTTATCTTGACGGCGGGCTTTTTGCGCCCTCTTTCGTCCGCCAGCGTACCATCATCCGCGGAGACGAAACCGTGCCGATTATCAGCGCCGCCTCTATCGTTGCCAAGGTGCTGCGCGATCGCGTGATGCTGCGCCTGCATCGACGTCTGCCCGAATACGGCTTTGATATGCACAAGGGCTACGGGACCCGCCTGCACTACGCACGGCTATATGCACTTGGACTTTCCCCCGAACATCGGCGCAGATTTTGCGCAAAGCTCTTATGACATTGCGCCCCTGTTTGAATCATGCTATGATGTGTGCATGTCCGTACGGATGCGACATACAAGATCCCATACGGGAAACCGGCGTTCTCATCACCGCCTGCAAACGGCGGCTGTTGCGCATTGCGCAAGGTGCCGCGCGGTAAAAGTGGCACACACGGTGTGTACAAATTGCGGTGCCTACAACGGCCGTGAGCTGATTGATGTCATGAAGAAACTTACCAAGAAAGAGCGCAAGGCAAAGGCGAAAGAACTTGCCGAGCAGGAAGAAAAAGAGCGTGGCAACCGCCCGCTTGATGCCGCCGCACTTTCCAAAAAATCATGATATAATAACACTGTGCTTCAGGTCGCGTATCCGCTCCACGCCTCATAACAAAAACTGTTCTTTGTGTTCTCTTTACACCAACCCATAAGATAAGATGTCCTTTTATTATGGCGAACCGACATCTCTCGCGAAGCATCGCATTACAGTCATTGTTTGAATGGGACTTTTATGATCGTGCCGATCGTCCGATTCGGGCAATTGTAGAACGAAACCTGCGCGAATTCGCTCCGGGGCTGGAGGATAACGCGTTTGTTTTTGGGTTGGCAAACGGGGTCATTGCGCATCAAAAACAAATAGACACAATTATTGAAAAAGCGGCACCAGAGTGGCCGCTTAAACAAATTGCGTTGACCGATCGCAACGTACTGCGCATCGGCTTGTATGAATTGTTGTTTGCCAATCGCGATGAGGTCCCGCCAAAAGTGGCGATCAACGAAGCCATTGAGCTTGCCAAGACATTTGGAAGCGACACGTCAGGAAAATTTGTAAACGGCGTCTTGGGCACCATTTACCGCGAAATCGGCGAGCCGGGCAAAGATGACGGGAGCAAAAAACGCCGGATGCCGCTTGACCTTGACTTGGAGTCACTTCCGCGCGAGGAGCTTGGAGGAGCAGTGGTGTGGCGGCGTCTTGCGGACGGCTATGCGTTCGCGCTGGTACATGACGCGTTTGGTTACTGGACGCTCTCCAAAGGACATCTGCACGAAGGCGAAGATTTGGGCAAAGGAACACTCCGTAAAATAGCTGAAGAGCTGGGACTTGAACAGATGACTATCGGGGAAGCGCTGGGAGAGAATGAGTATATCGCATCCGACCCGAAACGAGGACCGATTCGGCGTCATGTGACGTATTTTTTGGTGGAGACGCCCGAAGAAACATTGCGGCTTGCCGAAAAAGGGGGGCTGGATGAGGCGGGGTGGTTTCGCCGGAAAGCGCTTGCGGACCTTCGTATCTACGACGATATCCGCCCGCTTTTGGAAAAAGCCGCTGGGATTATCACCGAACAGCTTGCGTCAAATTAACAAACATAATCATGTCGCCAGTCCGGAGTATTCAGCCATGAGTGTTTCGGTTCGGTGATATTTATTACTTTGCATGACGAAGCCTTTCGTAATGCAAAGTTTCTTGCCTATGCAAAATTTCAGCGAGTTTGAGCGCCGTATCGGCATAACCTTTTCAGATACCTCTCTGCTCAAGAAAGCGCTGACACACAGCTCCTATGTCAACGAGCATCCGCGCCAGCACCTTGAGCATAATGAGCGGCTTGAGTTTCTTGGGGACGCGGTGCTTGAGCTGGTCGTTACGGCGTATCTGTTTTCTGAATACCCGCAAAAGCCGGAAGGAGAGCTGACGAGCTTTCGCGCGGCCCTGGTAAACGCAAATACGCTCGGGCATCTTGCGGATGGTCTGCACATGGACAAATACTTGCTGCTTTCGCACGGCGCAAAAAAGGACCCGGTGCGCGCGCGGCTCTTTATTCTTGCCAATGCTTTTGAGGCGCTTGTCGGCGCGATATATCTTGACCGGGGGTATGAGAGTGCGGCGAATTTTATCAAAACACATTTGCTTCCGTATATGGAAGAAGTACTTGCTCACCGGCTCTGGCAGGACGCAAAAAGCCTGTTTCAGGAGCGCGCGCAGGAGCACGTGAACATTACGCCAACCTACGAAGTTATCCATGAAGAAGGTCCGGACCACGAGAAGCATTTTGTTGTCGGGGTTTTTTTGGAGGATGAGCGGATTGCACAGGGCGAAGGGCCTTCAAAGCAGGAGGCGCAACAACAAGCGGCCGCACACGCGCTTGAAATAAAGGGATGGACGCACATATGAATTTTTGCCGCGCAATCTGGGTTTTATTCATAAACTTTTTGCCTTCGTGTTTCTCAAACGCTTTGAAATAAACGGTTTTAAGTCATTCGCAAAGGCAACGATGCTTGAATTTCCCGCCGCGATTTCCGCCATCGTCGGCCCAAACGGTTCGGGAAAATCAAACATTGCCGAAGCGCTGCGCTGGGTGCTGGGCGAGCAATCACTAAAGCACCTGCGCGGCAAGCGCGGCGAGGACCTTATCTTTAGCGGTTCTCCCGGCGCTGCGCGGCTCAGCAAGGCGTGTGCCGCACTCGCGTTTGATAACTCCGGACGGCATTTCCCCCTGCCTTATCAGGAAATTACCGTTGGCCGGTGTGTTTGGCGGGACGGCACGAGCGAATATTCCATCAACCAATCTCCGGCGCGGCTGAAAGACGTGCTGGAACTTCTGGCGCATATCGGTCTTGGCGCAAGCCAGCATCACATAATCGGGCAAGGCGAGGCAGACCGCATGCTGTACGCATCCGCCCGCGAGCGGCAGGGCATGATTGAAGAGGCGCTGGGATTACGTATCTTCCAGCTCAAGCGGATGGATGCGGAGCGCAAGCTTGCGCATGCCCGGCGCAACCAGGACGAGACAGAGCATCTGCAAAAAGAAATCCGCCCGCACTTGAGGTTTTTAAAGCGTCAGGTAGAAAGATACGCCCAGGCCGACCAGATGCGTTCGGAACTTCGCGAACGCGGTCAAACCTATTTCTTTTGGCTTGGCGCGCGCGTGCGGGAAGGGCGCGCCGGTCTGTCGGAGCGTAAAGGAAAACCGCAAGAAGCATTAAAAATTTTGGAGAAGCGCATTGCGGAAGCACGTGCCGCGCTGCAGCAATCGGAAAAAGGAGTCGGAGGGGAACCCGCGACCGCGCATATTGAACAGAAACTGGAACACTTACGCGCGAGGCGCGTTACGCTGGAACGAGAGCGCGGACGGCAGGAAGGATTAGCAGAAGCACGGCGGGTTCAGACGGATAAAACGGCGCATATTCAGGAAGGTGCGGTAAAAGAATTTTTAGATGCAGTAGAACAGCATATCAAAAACGCGCTTGAGCGCTCGCTCCTTGAAGAGGTACATCAAGTGCTGAAGAGTCTCCATACGGTTGCCGGGGCGTTTAGAAAA
>JACPCQ010000073.1 GCA_016179715.1 Parcubacteria group bacterium | reverse complement strand
TGGGACAGTAGAGTGAGAATGTGTTTCTGAACTAAAACCACCCCGACATCTGTCGGGGTGGTTAATGTTATCCACAGGTTTGAGCTGACAAGTCTTCTACGAATGGCGTGATTTTTCTATAATAAGGACAAGTCCTTATGCAATACAAAGGGGCGTTTCTACGAGTATAAAGGTCGGGCATCTTTTAAATGCTCCTTTTCTTTGTGATTATTTGTTTTTCGTTTACTAACATTGATAAAACAACTTCTTCTAAAGTTATTTTGGGTTTCTTGATTATTAGCTAATTATTAAAACACGTATCTATGAGAAAGGTTTCTTCTTACTTGCAGAAAAGAAGCATTGTCGGGGTTACATTCGTTTCGCTCCTGTCTTTTCTTTTTGTGACGGCAGGGGTATATGGCGCGACGACGATAGATACAAGCATTAATACAGGTGGAACACTGACGGTAACAGGTAAAAGTACGCTTACTGGCGCTATTTATGCTTCCAGTACGGCACAGGTTAATAGTACTTTTACAACGTATGCAGACACGGTTTTTAATGAAGACGGTGCCGCAACGGGTGATTTCCGTATAGAGGGCGACACCAAAACAAGCATGTTTATGGTAGATGCATCTGCTGACCGCGTCGGTATCGGCACCTCAACCCCTTCCGCCTTCTTCTCTGTTGGCGAGGCGGGTAATACTGTAACCGGTGATATATATCTTACTGGGGGGCTGACTGTCGGAGCAACAAGCACTATTAACAGCGCAGAGGGAACAATACTGCTCTCCAATGCGTATCAAAGCGACCCGACTGGCGTAGAAGGGTTGTTCTACTACAGCGCGGCAAACAAGAATGTTCGACTCTACAACGGTTCTTCCTGGGGAGTCATCGGCACCTCAACCGGCTTTGATTTGAGCGGAAGGGATATTCGCTTGAGTGACATCAATAACCAGTTCATCACGCTCGGTACAACGACGGCGCACGACGCATCACTGCTCACGCTGGAGGCAACCTCTACGTTAAGCGTTCCACTGACTCTTGTCGGTGAGACAAGCCAGGTTGCAAATCTATTCCAGGTAAAGAATGACGCGGATACGAATCTATTCTATGTAAATTCCGCAGGAGGCGTATTCGGCTCCAGCACCGCACAGTTTACTGGCGCGTTAACCACTTATGGCTCGGACAAAATTGGGGACGCACAGGCAGATACACTGACGATCAATTCGGGAGTAATCGCAATGGGCAATGCCGCTACTACAACAATCCAGAATAGTCAGATTTCCGCATGGGGAATCGCAACGTCCACCTCTTCCGTTTACCCGGTACTTGTGGTGGATACTTCTAAGACCGATCAGGTTGCGCGTATTGGTATAGGTACTTTTACTCCGGCGACTACGCTTGATGTGAGCGGTGCGTTCACGGTAAGCGGGACATCCACGCTTACAACAGGAACCAATATCGGCGGCGGTTATGCGGCGCGCTACCATAAACAGTCTCGGGACGCTTCAGATGAACGGCAACTTAGAAATAAATGGTTACGCAACCACCACAGGAGCGTCTGGAAACATAGCAACACTGGGTACGCTTACCGTGACCGGAAATGTCTTTGCAACGAGCAATGTGTACGCAACGGGCACGGTGCAGGCCACGGGTAATATTCTCGGATATGGCACCTTGAATAGCGGTACGTCTTCGCCCGTTGCCGGCAGAAACTCATTGACGGGCGATGTGCTGATATCGGGAAATATCACGTCCCTTACCGTGACCGGAAATGCCTTTGCAACGAGCAATGTGTATGCAACGGGCACGGTGCAGGCCACGGGTAATATTCTCGGATACGGCACCTTGAATAGCGGTACGTCTTCTCCCGTTGCCGGCAGAAACTCATTGACGGGCAATGTGCTGATATCGGGAAATATCACGTCCGTTGCAAATGTTACTGCGACCGGAACAGTTACCGTTGTAAACGCGTCTACGACGAGACAATCCATCTCTGAAAACCTGATGGTGAATGGAATGGCAACGACAACTGGCTCCAGCGGTCAGTTTGCTACACAGGGATTTATTGGTGCAGGCGGAACTTCCACTCCCGCAACAGAAATTTCTGCCTCTGGCGCTGCCACGACGACGCTTTATCTACACTCCACCGGTACAGCCGGAGGATGCATCCAGCTTGAGAGTTCTACATCTACGGTATACAGGATTTATATAGGGGAGGATACGGGTGGGTCAACGGAACTTGTTATAGAAGCAGGAACTTGTAAGTAATAGGAACTACTTATAAGTTCTTTGTATGACTAAGATTATGAAGATAAAATGGACAATCTTCTTATGGCTCCTCTTCCCTCTCTTTGTACTTGCTGCAGCTAATGATGTTACACTTGACCCCGGCACGGTATTAAATGTCAGCGGTTTTACTCTGACCGTTTCCGGAACCCAGGCCTCTCTCGATTCTATTACAGTTAGTGCAAGCGACTTTTCCGTCACTATGTCGGGAGGAACATCTATCCAAGTTACATCTGCTGACCGCAAAACGCTGTCAGTTCCTGAGGCCGGTTCTGTACAAGTAACGCGCTCGTGTTCTTCTTCAAATGCCATAACAACAATCTCAAACCCCTCCGGCGCTGTACAGGTAACGTTTTCTGTCGGAGTCAATACTGATTCCTGTAGTGGAGGCGGCGGTGGAGGTGGAGGTGGAGGTGGAGGTGATCCCCGGCACCGCATCCACGCAGGCCGCAGCAGCAGTTGCAGCCGCAGCAGCAACTCCCGCAACTCCTGCGACCCCGTCTGCAGCAGCACAACCCTCAACGGTTGCTCAAGCAGTCTCCCCGGCATTTACCGGCGTGATGAAGCCCGGACAATCTTCCAGCGACATCAAACGCTTGCAGCAGCTCTTAAACTCTGACCCCGACACGAGAATCTCCGCATCCGGCGTCGGTGCTCCGGGAAACGAGACCGATTACTACGGCAGCTTGACTGAAGGCGCAGTCAAGCGCTTCCAGGCCAAATACGGCATTGTGTCATCCGGCACGCCCGAAACCACAGGATACGGCCTTGTCGGGCCTGCAACCCGTGCGAAGCTCGCGGAAGTCTTTGCTGAAGGAGTCTCGGCAGCGCCCGCAGCGCCGTCAGCCGCAGCGCCGTCAGCTCCGTCCGCAGCCCAGCCTTCGGCGGTGGCCGCATCCGTTTCCCCGGTCTTTACCTCCGGTTTTGCCAAAGGACAATCTTCCAGCGA
>JACPCQ010000028.1 GCA_016179715.1 Parcubacteria group bacterium | reverse complement strand
TTTGAGTCGTGCGCGTCTGCCAGTTCCGCCACCCGGGCACTGTGTCTTTATAGTGTTTTTAAAAATGCCTTACCAACTCCAGATTTTAGATATTTCTCCAATTCCCTTGCTTTCGTTCGAGTTGGACATTGTCGAAGAAAAATAACTGAAAATGGTGTAAATAAACGCGTTGTCTTCTCTTTCTTTTCATTATGTTGTCTTATTCTCAGCTCCGGGTTGTTCGTTAAGCCAACATAGATATAGTTCTTCAGACAGCTTTTTATCGCATAAACGTAATACATTATAAAGTTTTGGTCCTGCGCGCCTGCCTGCCCTGCCTGCCGGTAGGTAGGCGGCAGGCAGGTCTGCCAATTCCGCCACCTGGCCATTATCTATGCGGGTAAATCTGCCAGCTTGCCCCGTATCGTGCCCTGCCCTGCGCTGGTACGGGGTTCCGCCACCCGGGCCTGTGTTTTACACTGCGGGTGAGCTCCGCGCTGTCCCAAGTGTACTCCGTATCCACACCCATGGGCAAATATTTGTCTTTTCTTGACGCTTCTTTTATACTAAACTAAAACACATGGATAACAAGATGTCGCAAACTCCCCACAGCGTTTTTCTCATAGAAATTGAGAAAATTAAAGCAAACCCATTTCAGCCGCGTCGGGAATTTAACGAAGCGGAATTGCGCGGGCTTTCCGATTCTATTCGTCAATATGGTGTTTTGCAGCCGCTTGTTGTGGTGCGAAAGGAACAAGAAAACGAAAGCGGGACGTTAGTAGAATACGAATTGATTGCCGGGGAACGGCGGCTGCGCGCTTCCCTGCTTGCCGGGCTTAAACAAGTTCCAGTGATTATTCGGGAGGAGCCGTCCGATCAGGTAAAACTGGAACTTGCGCTCATTGAAAATATTCAGCGAAAAGACCTTAATGCAGTAGAGCGCGCAAGGGCGTTTAAACAGCTTATGGATGAGTTTTCGCTCAAACACAGCGCGATCGGGAATCTTGTCGGAAAAAGCCGCGAGTGGGTAAGTAATACCATCCGTCTGCTCGCGCTTCCCGAAGATATGTTGCAGGCGCTTGCGGAAGGCAAGATAAACGAAGGGCACTCCCGCCCGCTTTTGATGCTTGCGAGCCGTCCGGAGGAGCAGCGCAAAATGTTTTATGATATGCTTTACCGAAATATGAATGTGCGGGAAGCGGAATTGACGGCACGGCGCATCGCAATAGAGCGTGCACGAAATCGCGCAACCATCCCGGACCCGGATACCAGGGTTCTGGAAAGCCGGCTTGCCGAGGTGCTCGGCACGCGCGTGGTTATTGAGCGAAAGGGCATGGGGGGGCGCTTGTCTATTGAGTTTTTCTCGGAGGATGATTTGCGCAAACTCTTTTCTTATATGCATTATCGCCCCGATACTCCCCAGCCGTTACTTGCGCGCGTAGAGGGGATGAACGCGCCGATATTTGCGGCTTATGACAAACCGAATGAAGTCTTACAATCCGGTGCGGGGAGTCCGGAAGATACAAATCGCCAAGCGCCATCTTTTCCTGAAACACGGCAGCCGCCATCATCACCCCCGTCACCTTCGTTGCCGGAGTCGCCCTTGCCACAGCATGCACAACCGCAAAGCGAGCGGCCGGCTTATCCCGCCACTCCTCCGCCGTCTTCTTCAGGTCCTGAAATATCTTCGAGTGTCGGCGGGCTGGACACGTTTGCGGAATCTCCTGTAGGAGCTCCGCTAGATACGCTGGCAACTGATGCCGACAACCTTCCGCCTTCATTGCGCTTGGATCCTGACGAAGCAGAACAAGGAGACGGACAAGACGGCGGGGAAGAAATAAAACATTTTACTATCTAGGCTTGATTATTTCACATCAATACCAGTAAGTCTGTCGGGTAAAGATTAACGTGAGGCACAAACGCGCCCCTTTATAAATATCGGGGCGCGTTTTGTGTCTGCGTGTTTTTATTTAATAAACCCCGCCGTTGGCGGGGTGAAGCTCCAGATACCCCGCGCATGAGCGCGGGGAGCTTCATTTTTCGTTGTTTTTTTCAGCGCGGACTTTTGTTTTGCGCCAACCACAGGTTTTACTTGAACACGATTCACCTGCCCGTTCTTCAACGAGCGGCGCGTTGCACTCCGGGCAGAGTGCGCCGGTTGGTTTTTTCCATGTGGCAAAATTACAGGAGGGATACCGCGAGCAGCCATAGAATGTTCGTCCTTTCTTTCCTCGTCGTTCAACAACCTTTCCCCCCTCTGCTGCTCCGCACGCGGGGCAGGCAATTCCCAACTCTTTAGGTGGGAGCGGCTTGGTGTTCTTACAGTCTGGGAATCCCGAACAGGCAATAAACTTTCCGAAACGGCCGTGCTTTATAAGCATCGGCTTTCCGCACTGCTCGCAATTCTCTCCTGCCGGTTCGGTGAGGTCCTTTTTTTCGACGGTTTCGTATTTTTGGGCGAGCAGTATTGCGAACGGTTCATAAAATGTTTTAATAACGGGCTGCCATTCCTTTTTTCCTTCCGCGATTTCATCCAATTCTTCCTCTATATGTGCCGTGAAGTCAACATCCACAATGGACGGGAAATGTTTTGTCAGCATGTCGTCCACTGTCCTGCCAATCTCGGTTGGAATAAAGCGCTTGTCTTGATTTTTTTCTGCATAATTGCGTTCTTGGATGACCGAAATAATAGACGCATACGTGGACGGGCGTCCGATGCCAAACTGCTCAAGCGATTTGACCAGCGAGGCATCGGTGTAGCGGGCGGGCGGCTGTGTCTCATGCTCCTCTGCCGCGACGCGCTCGGGAAATACTTCCTCGCCTTTTTGTAGTTTTGGAAGCACGACCTCCTCGGTTTTTATCTGCCAGATACGCGTAAATCCGTCAAAGCGTTCTTGTATGCCTCTTGCGCGGAAAGTGTATTGTTCATCGGCAGTGTCGGCGAGAATCGCGGCGGAGGCTGTTTCAAAAAGTGCGGGTTGCATTTGAGAAGCAATAAAACGCCGCCAGATCAGGTCGTAGAGCCGAAATTGGTCACGCGAAAGGTTCGCTTTGATTGTTTCGGGCGCACGTGCGGGGACGGTTGGCCGGATTGCTTCATGCGCCTCCTGCGCACCTTTTGCGGATGTTTTGAATCGTCTCGGGCGCGGCAGCTTATAGCGTTCTCCGATTGCATCAGCGATGTATGTGCTGGCGTCGGCAAGCGCGCTTTCTGCGACATGAAACGAATCGGTGCGCATGTAAGTAATAAGGCCGGTAGAACCCTCTCCGGCAACTTCCATGCCTTCGTAGAGTTGTTGCGCTACCATCATGGTTTTTTTAGCCGAGAAGCCGAGCCGTTGCCACGCGGCTTGCTGCAACGTACTTGTGGTAAACGGGGGGAGCGGTGCGCGCTCTGTAGCCTTTTGCTCTAATGCCGCAACATGCCACGTTGCGTTTTTGAGCGCTTCGGTGATGCCGTGCACCTGCGGCTTGTCCGTAAGGCCGGGCTTCGGGACGGCGTTTTTTCCAATACGCGCGAGGTCGGCGCTGAAGGTGGTCTTTTCTCTTTCCTTCGTGAGAGTTGCGGAAATGCTCCAATACGTCTGCGCAACAAACGCCTCAATTTCTTTTTCGCGCTTGACGATGAGCCGCAACGCGACAGACTGCACCCGCCCGGCTGACAGTCCGCGCATTACTTTTTTCCATAAGAAAGGGGAGAGTTTATAGCCCACCAGCCGGTCAAGGATGCGCCGCGCTTGCTGGGCGTCCACAAGCCGCATGTTGATGTTGCGCGGGTGCGCAAGCGCTTCTTCTATCGCCCGTTTTGTGATTTCATGAAAGACGATACGCTCGGTTTTGGGCAACGTTGCGGTAGTCTTATTTTTCTTCCCGCGCCCGTTGAGGGTTTTTGCGGGGTCCAACACTTTTGTGAGGTGCCACGCAATTGCTTCTCCCTCGCGGTCCTCGTCGGTGGCAAGTATCAGCGTTTCGGTGTTCTTGAGTTTTTCTTTCAAACGCTTGATGGCGGGGAGCGCTTTTTTGGGGATGACATACTTTGGCGCAAAATCGTGTTCAACGTCTACCGAGAGTGAGGAAGACGCGAGATCGCGCACATGCCCGAAGCTTGACTCCACGACAAATTCTTTGCCGACAAATTTGCCGATGGTACGCGCCTTTGTTGGAGATTCCACAATGATGAGTTTCATAAAAATGGTGCGAAACTATAAATTAGTTCGATAGAATCTTCCGCCGCTTTGCTGTATTGCGCCGCGAAGCTCAAGAAGCGAAAGTTTTTGATTAAGCACCTGCGGCGAAAGTTCTGCTGTTATGGCAAGCTCGTCTGCCGTTATCGGCGCGTGTAGGCACCGAAGGATATGTTGTTCAATTTCGTCAAATCTGTCAAGCGATAAGGTTTCGGTGCCGCGGGAAAGGCCAAGAAGTTCCAACACGTCGCCCGCATCGCGCACGAGCGCCGCACCCCGGCGCAGAAGCGCGTTTGTGCCTTTGGAATTCAGCGCAAAAATGTCTCCGGGCACCGCCGCAACCTCGCGATTGGCATCCAGTGCGTACCGCGCAGTGATAAGCGCGCCGCTTCGCTCTGCCGCTTCTACAATAAGCACAACGCGCGCAAGTCCCGCGATAACACGATTTCGCTGTGGAAACGTAAAGGGCGCCGGCTCCTGTTCGGGATGGTATTCGGACAAGAGTGCGCCTCCGGCTTCTAATATCGCTCTTGCTAACGGCTGGTTTCGAGCGGGATAGATGTGATTGAGTCCGGAACCCAGCACTGCCCACGTCGGTGTTTTGCTTGCAAGCGTTGCCTCATGCGCTTCCGCGTCAATTCCGATTGCAAGCCCGCTTACTACAATCACGCCGGCTTGGGCAAGCTCTCCCGCAATGGCGCGCGCAACACTCCTGCCGTAATGGGAGGCTTTGCGTGAACCTATGACCGCAACGGTGTGCAGTTTTGCGTCAAAAGTATCGGTGCCGTGCGCGCGCACGTAGAGCAACGCGGGGGGCTGGGGCATTTCGCGAAGCAGCTGCGGATATTCCTTATCGGTCTCTGCTACGACACGAATCTGCGCTTGCAGAAGTTTTTTCCATTCCTCTTCGGGATTGACGCGGGTTTTTTCTTTAAGAAGTTCTTCCAGCGCGTTGTCGCCGAGTGCTTCTGCCAGCGCCCCCGCAGGGGCCTCCCATGCGTCCCGAAACACAGGGAACACTGCCTGGATTTTTTTCAGACGCAACGGACCGATTGCCTGCAAACAATGCAGGGCGTGTGCGTAACCCGCGTCAGGCAATGTCATGGTTTTACTATACTACACTGCGTTGCGCATATCACTACACTACGCATATCCGGAATTGCGCTCTGTGCGTTTTTTCCACGCATGTTTACTCCCCACACCAGAAAGCCACGGGTGTAAACCCGTGGTGTGGGGGGTTTACTCCTAGAAAGAGCGGGGCATTCCACCGCGCTTTTTCTCGTGGTGTGCATGGGAGTTGTAAACAATACAATGCTCTTGTATAATGGCAAAGCATGAAGAACTTCAGCAAACATCTTGTCGTCGCGCTGCTCATCCTTTTTTCTCTCGCGGTACTGTACTCTTTTACGGTCGGGCAATTTACGGAGGTTTCCAAAATCACGCTCTCGCAGCTCGTTTCTGGCATTAACTCCGGCCAAGTCAAGAACATTATTGTAAGGGGAGATACATTGAAGATTGAACGCACGGACGGCGTACCGCAGGAAACAAGAAAAGAAGCCGAGGCATCGCTTACCGAGACGCTTATGAATTATGGCGTCTCTACGGAAGCGCTCAATAATGTCGCGGTAGAGGTGCAAAATCCCTCCGGCGTTTTGTTTTGGCTCGGCAATGTTCTGCCGTTTCTCTTGCCGGTGCTTTTTATCGTATTTTTTTTCTGGATTGCCTCGCGTCAAATGCGCCGCGCAAATTTTCAGGCGTTCAGTTTCGGGCAGTCTCGCGCACGGATGGTAGCGCCAGAAGATAGAAAAGACCGCATCACTTTTTCGGACGTAGCTGGCGTAAAAGAAGCAAAAGAGGAGCTTGGCGAGATTGTAGAATTCTTAAAAGAGCCGCAGCGGTTTCTTGATATCGGTGCGCGCATTCCGAAGGGCGTGCTCCTGATGGGGGCTCCCGGAACGGGAAAAACGCTTCTTGCGCGCGCGGTTGCGGGGGAGGCGAATGTGCCGTTCTTTCATATCTCCGGCTCGGAGTTTGTGGAAATGTTTGTAGGGGTTGGCGCGAGTCGCGTACGGGATCTCTTCCGTCAAACCAAGAAAGCTTCGCCTGCAATCTTGTTTATTGACGAAATTGACGCCGTAGGACGGCGCAGGGGAACGGGGCTAGGCGGCGGACATGACGAGCGCGAGCAGACGCTTAATCAAATTCTGGTAGAGATGGACGGATTTGAGCCGCATGAGTCGGTTATCATCATGGCGGCGACAAATCGCCCTGACGTGTTGGACCCGGCGCTTCTTCGTCCTGGTCGGTTTGACCGGCAGGTGGTGATTGATTTGCCTGATATAAACGAACGCGAGCAGATTCTCGGCATTCACGCGCGCCAGAAGCCGCTTTCGGGCGAGGTAAACTTACGCCATGTCGCGGAGCGCACTCCGGGATTCTCCGGCGCGGACTTGCAAAATCTCATGAATGAAGCTGCAATTCTTGCCGCGCGCAACAAGCGCAAGAGTGTTCTGCAAAACGATTTAATCAGCGCAATAGAAAAAGTGCTTCTGGGGCCGGAACGCAAAAGCCATATTCTCTCCGAAAAAGAAAAACACATATCCGCCTTTCATGAAGCCGGGCATGCGCTGGTGGCCGCGGCTTCCAAACACGCCGACCCGGTACATAAGATCAGCATTGTTTCGCGCGGGAGAGCCGCGGGATACACGCTGAAATTGCCGTTGGAAGACCGGCATCTCTACTCACGCGCGCATTTTCTGGATGAACTTGCGGTTTCGCTTGGCGGTCACGCTTCTGAAAAAATTGTTTTTGACGAGATTACTACGGGAGCCGCCGATGACCTGCAGAAAGCAACAGACCTCGCGCGTAAACTCGTCACGCGCTACGGGATGTCGGATAAAATCGGGCCGGTGGCATTTGGTGAGAAAGAAGAGTTGGTTTTTTTGGGAAGGGATTTCGGTTCGGAACGCAATTATTCCGAAAGTACCGCCTCGCTTGTGGATGAAGAAGTCAGCAAACTCATAAAGAGCGCATTCAAACACGCAATGAATCTTGTTAAAAAACACCGCGCCGCGCTTGATGCAATCGCTTCCCGTCTCATTGAAAAAGAATCTATAGAACGTGACGAATTCGCCCAACTTATGGCAGGATTCGGTTTCGCACCGAAAGGAATAGATGCTTCCGTCACGCCCGCCGCGCCACTGGCCGCATCTTCTGCTGGTTCGAATCCAGGCGAGCGCACCAATTGTTATCTCGTTTCGGATAATGAAAAAAGAGCGGCGCACTGGAGTGTGGCCGCTCTTCGGTTTTCCCCAAACGGGGAGTTAAATGGTTCGGGAAAGTGCGACAAGTTCCTCAAATGTCCGCACTTTCGTATTTGTTCCGAGCTCATCCTGCAGCACGCTGTTTATTCTTGCAATAGCGCGCGCAAGATGCGCCACGGGTTGTTCGGGGGGAAGCAGCGCGGCCATCTGCCGCAGCTCTTCCCACGAGTACCTGCCGCGGTTTACCCACCACGGAATGGTAGACGTAACCGCATAGGCCCAGTGGCTCCGGCACGCCTGTTCCAAAATATCGCGCATCGCTTCCACTTTCTTGCGGGAAATGTCGCGATAGCGGAAATCCCGATTGAGGTGAAGGGGTTTGGTGTTCGGCATTACCTCAATCAGCTGGTTGTGGATTTCGCCTCTTTCTTCCGGGCTGTGGCGTGTGAGCCGATACCGTCCGGACTTGATGGTGAGAATGCTGTCTCCGTATTGCTCGAGAAACGGAAGCCACTTGAGCCCCAAATGGAGTGGTTCGCCGGGAAGACCAACGAGCAGAAACACATGCGTCTGGATGCCAGCCGTTTTGAGGTTCGCGAGGATGGCGCCGTAATTTTTCGGCGTGTTCCAACGCTTACGCTCTCGCAACAAAGTATCCGGCGACAATGTTTCCAGTCCGAGTTGAACCGAGCGGCAACCCGCTTCGTACAA